>JALNVE010000106.1 GCA_023227695.1 Paludibacteraceae bacterium | reverse complement strand
TGCGATACAAATATGAGCAAATTGTTGAAAATATTCAATCGTATTTTCATTTAAGTCACCACGCAATTTGACCCATTGACACTTAGTATAGTGAAAATACCACGCAATTTGACCTATACGCCCCATTTTTAAGGAACCTCAGATTACATGCATTTCACAGATGGCAAACGATCTGTCCACTTCGAGACTGAAAGATATACATTTCATTTTTGAACAAATGCGCACGATACTAATTTGGCCACTAGTTTTTATGATTGATCCAGTAAAAACGAGTATGGAATTATCGTTATGAAGTTAGATAAGAATTGTTATAAAAGAAGTAGATGGGTTATGGTATTTGTTCTCATATAGGTTATGCGAACTTTGTTGATTTATATCGCTGGTGAATGTTAGTTGGTTTAATTTACTGCTGAACACCTATGTTTATTTGTCGTTCTCAGCTCGTAATTTAATGTTGTTGAGAAGCTCAGCCAAACGCCATTCTATTATGTTTTTATATCTTGTTTGTGTAAAAAACATATCGACTAAAAATCCAAATTTTAACTTTGAATGAAGAATTAGAACAGTTGTGTTGTCTGCTCTTGGAATTGCGCTGATACTAATTAAACCGTCATTTAAAACTTTTACTTTTTCGGTAACATTAAGACAGATTTCTTTTCTACCAGTATTGTATTTGACACTTTTCAGCTCTCCTTCGATTCTGAATTCTGTCTCGTCGTTGTTATCCATTATCATCAAAAGAGTTACGATGTATGCTGATGTTTTCGGATTGTATGAGACATTTTTTTCGTAGAGTTGAACGTTCTCATCGTTTGTCTTTGCCTTTCCAAGTCCATTGAAGGCCCAACGAAGGCTTTTAGTAGGCGTTTTTTTCAATCCTTCAAACAATTCATTGAGTATGGTTTCAGTCTTACAATAAGGTGCGTTGACGATGCATGTACTATAAGTATGAAAGTACCTGCCGTCTTTGTATTCCGACCTTGTGTTGTTTTTGCTTATTGGACTTTGCGCAAATAATAAGATAGGAATCAAAATAGCTATTATGGTAAGATATAAATGCCGCATTTAAATTCATATTTTTACCTTGTAAATATATTCAATTTTATGGAAGAAGAAACATTTTAAAAAATAATTTGTGTCTTTTTTTTCAATATTAATTAATTCTGTAACATACAGAATTATCAACTTTTAATTTTTATTATTTAGTAGTTATGAATATCTTTGTATTTTCTAAAAAAATGTTGCTTTGTAGTTTTATAATGTAGATTTATTAATTATGATAAGAAGATTTTCTTTATTCATTCTCTTTTGTTTTTTCGCTTTAACAGCGTCTTTTTCACAGATTTCTATGCAAAACATTGCTTCTGTGAAAATTGATGATTTATCAGATGAACAAATTCAGGAGTTTACAACAAAATATACTGCTGCAGGTTATTCTTTTCCTGATGTGGAGAATATTGCTAAGCAAAAGGGAATGCCTTCTTCTGAAATTGAAAAATTAAGACAGCGTGTTTTGACTGTTCAAAATACTCAGAAAGAGTCTTCTTCAGTAAATTTGGACAGGGAAGTAGACACTAAAATGAAACTAGCCGAAAAAAATCTAATACAAGAAGAAAACCAAGAGGCTATAGAAGCTAATTCAGTTTTCGGATCTCATCTGTTTAATAATAAAAACATGTCGTTTGAGCCAAATACTAATTTAGCAACTCCTCGTAATTATCAGATTGGACCAGGTGATGAGTTGATTGTTGATGTATTTGGAATGTCAGAGAATACTATGCGATTGAAGGTTTCTCCTGAAGGAATTATTCGTATTCCAAATGTTGGTCAGGTTCCTGTAGGCGGGCAAACAATTGAGAATGCCGAAAAAAATATCCAAAAAAGATTGACTTCAATATACAGTACCATTAATTCTGGACAAACACGGGTTGCTGTGTCTTTAGGTAATATAAGAAGTATAAAGGTTTTCATAGTAGGAGAGGCGCAACGTCCAGGTACTTATACTTTATCCTCTTTGTCTTCTGTGTTTAATGCTTTGTATGCATGTGGAGGACCTTCTACAACTACAGGTTCTATGCGTAATATAAAGGTGATGAGAGGAGACAAGGAAGTTGCAAGCGTTGATCTTTATGGTTTTTTATTGAAAGGCCAAATGGAAAACAACATTACATTACAAGATCAAGATGTTGTCTATATCCCAACTTATAATAATCGAGTTTCAGTTAAGGGGTCAGTTAAGCATAATGGTCTTTTTGAAATGAAAGATGGTGAAACTTTAACAGATTTGATATCATTTTGTGGTGGATTCACAGATGATGCCTATGTGGATAGAATATCAGTTATCCGTAATTCTGAAAACGAGCGAAGTGTTGCTGATATTCAGAAAGAGTTGTTTTCCAGTTTTATTCCAAAATCAGGTGATGAGTTTTCTATAGATAAGATATTAGATCGTTATTCAAACCGTGTTCAGATTCATGGAGGAGTTTTTCGTCCTGGTATCTATGCATTGTTTCAGGGTATGACTTTAAAGGATTTGGTAGACAAGGCAGATGGTTTGAAAGAAAATGCGTATATGCAAAGAGCTTCTATACTAAGATTGAAGGAAGATCTTACTCCAGAGTTGATCTCTTTTAATGTTAGTGATTTGATTGATGGCAAATATAATACAGAGTTAAAAAAGGAGGATGTCGTAACCATTGGATCAAATGAAGATTTTGAACGTGATAAGCAGGTCTCTATTTATGGTCAGGTATTAGAACCAGGCTCATTCCCTTTTTCTGAAAATATGACATTAAAGGATCTTATCTTCATGGCAAAAGGTTTTACAGAATATGCAGCAATGGATCGTATTGAAGTGACTCGTAGAGTTTTGAATGAAGAAAAATTGAAGGGAGATAACGAAAAAATTGAGGTGTTTACTCTTTCTATTGATAAAGATTTAAAATCAGATGGAGAAGATTTTTTGTTAATGCCAAAGGATGTTGTATCAGTTCGAATACTTGAAGGATTGGAAGATTTGTCTTCCATGCAAGTTTTAGGTGAGGTTCGTTTGCCTGGTTCTTATGCAATTATTAGTAAAAAAGAGCGAATTTCTGATGTGATGAAACGTGCGGGTGGTTTTTCTTCTTTTGCTTATCCTAAAGCAGCTTTTTTAATCAGAAATAGTAAACGTTCAACAGCAGAACGGATGCGTGACTTAAAGTTGATTGAAGCGTTAAGCAATATGGCAGAAGGTGACGAAAAAGAAGATCTGAAAAAATCTCTTTTGTCAAGAACTGATATGATTGGTATTGAATTACAAAAAATAATTGATCATCCTGGATCTGAGACGGATTTGTTTATAGAGAAGGGGGATATAATATTTGTTCCTAAACAATTGCAGACAGTTTCTATGTCAGGTGCAGTACAAGTGCCAGGTATGGCTGTATATACTGGACGTTCTTTTAGAAAATATGTGAATATGTCTGGTGGATTTTCTCAAAATGCTGATAAAAAGCACTCTTATGTAGCCTATGCAAATGGTTCTGTTGGAGCAACTAAGCGTTTCTTGTGGATTAAGTCTTATCCTAAAATGGAGCCTGGTGCCCATATTTATGTTCCAGAAAAACCAAAAGAGGAGAGCCATGCTAAGGAAAATATTACGTTTATGACTTCTTTATTTGGAACTTTAGCAACAGTAGCTACCTCTATTGTGACTTTGATAATTTTAGTTAATAAGGAATAAAATCAATTTATATGTCCGATATAGAAGAATTATATAAATCAATTCTAAGTGAGGAAAAGAAAACAGAAGCTGATTTTTCTGTCAAAGAAATATGGAATATTGTTTGTGAATATGTTTCGTATTTATGGAAGAAGAAACTGATAATTATTATCTGTGGTGTCTCTTTTGGTCTTTTAGGAATTTTATATGCAGTCACGAAGAATATTCAATATACTTCAACTTATATTTTCTCATTAGAAGGAGGTAGAGGTGGAGGATCAATATCTTCTTTAACCTCTTTTTCTTCTCTTTTCGGTTTGGGAGGAGGTTCAATGGGTGCATTTTCTGGTGATAACTTGGTTGAGTTGATGAAGACAAGAGCCATGGTAGAACGAACACTACTGCGTGAAGTTCCTGATCTTGAACCCAAAATGAATTTTATGGAGTATTGTATTCTTGTTGATAGCGCAAGAGTTAAGTGTGCTGAAATTGAAAGAAAGCCTGGTAAGTTCACACTTTGTGATGTAAATTTTCCTTTAAATCAAGAAAGAAAGTCTTTTACAAGGCAGCAAGATAGTTTCTTGATGGCAATAGCAAATGGTTTGGCAGAAAAAATAGATGTGATTAAAAATGACAAGAAACTTTCTTTTGTTACATTTTCTTTTTCTTATGCAGATGAGGCTTTTTCTAAAAAATTTGCGGATGCTTATGTGGATGAAGTTTCTACGTTTTATATAGATACAAAGACAGCTCTTTCACGAAAGAATATTGAATCTTTTGAGAGACAAGCTGATTCAATAAGAAAAGAATATGATAAAGCATTGTCTTCTCGCGCTTATTATGCTGACGAGAATGTTAATGCAGCTCGTCAGGTTGTAGGAGTTCAGATTCAAAAGAAGCAAACAGACATTCAAATTTTGGGTACAGGTTATGCTGAGATGATCAAAAACATTGAGGTCCTTAAGTTGGATTTGGCTAAAGAGTCTCCTCTTATTCAAATTATTCAAGAACCTCATTTTCCATTGAATAATGATAAAGTTGGTAAACTTAGATCTTTAATTAAATTTGGATTTGTAGGAGGATTTCTTTCTTGCTTTGTTTTGTGTGGAATCTATTTCATCAAAACTACAATGAATAAGGAAGAGGAATCTAATAATCTTCCTGTAGAATCAAAAGATTAAGATTGTTTGATACATATTCGATAAAAGGAGAGCCCTGAATCATATGATTCAGGGCTCTCCTTTTATCGAATATGTATCAAACAATCTTAATCTTTTGATTCTACAGGAAGATTATTAGATTCCTCTTCCTTATTCATTGTAGTTTTGATGAAATAGATTCCACACAAAACAAAGCAAGAAAGAAATCCTCCTACAAATCCAAATTTAATTAAAGATCTAAGTTTACCAACTTTATCATTATTCAATGGAAAATGAGGTTCTTGAATAATTTGAATAAGAGGAGACTCTTTAGCCAAATCCAACTTAAGGACCTCAATGTTTTTGATCATCTCAGCATAACCTGTACCCAAAATTTGAATGTCTGTTTGCTTCTTTTGAATCTGAACTCCTACAACCTGACGAGCTGCATTAACATTCTCGTCAGCATAATAAGCGCGAGAAGACAATGCTTTATCATATTCTTTTCTTATTGAATCAGCTTGTCTCTCAAAAGATTCAATATTCTTTCGTGAAAGAGCTGTCTTTGTATCTATATAAAACGTAGAAACTTCATCCACATAAGCATCCGCAAATTTTTTAGAAAAAGCCTCATCTGCATAAGAAAAAGAAAATGTAACAAAAGAAAGTTTCTTGTCATTTTTAATCACATCTATTTTTTCTGCCAAACCATTTGCTATTGCCATCAAGAAACTATCTTGCTGCCTTGTAAAAGACTTTCTTTCTTGATTTAAAGGAAAATTTACATCACAAAGTGTGAACTTACCAGGCTTTCTTTCAATTTCAGCACACTTAACTCTTGCGCTATCAACAAGAATACAATACTCCATAAAATTCATTTTGGGTTCAAGATCAGGAACTTCACGCAGTAGTGTTCGTTCTACCATGGCTCTTGTCTTCATCAACTCAACCAAGTTATCACCAGAAAATGCACCCATTGAACCTCCTCCCAAACCGAAAAGAGAAGAAAAAGAGGTTAAAGAAGATATTGATCCTCCACCTCTACCTCCTTCTAATGAGAAAATATAAGTTGAAGTATATTGAATATTCTTCGTGACTGCATATAAAATTCCTAAAAGACCAAAAGAGACACCACAGATAATAATTATCAGTTTCTTCTTCCATAAATACGAAACATATTCACAAACAATATTCCATATTTCTTTGACAGAAAAATCAGCTTCTGTTTTCTTTTCCTCACTTAGAATTGATTTATATAATTCTTCTATATCGGACATATAAATTGATTTTATTCCTTATTAACTAAAATTATCAAAGTCACAATAGAGGTAGCTACTGTTGCTAAAGTTCCAAATAAAGAAGTCATAAACGTAATATTTTCCTTAGCATGGCTCTCCTCTTTTGGTTTTTCTGGAACATAAATATGGGCACCAGGCTCCATTTTAGGATAAGACTTAATCCACAAGAAACGCTTAGTTGCTCCAACAGAACCATTTGCATAGGCTACATAAGAGTGCTTTTTATCAGCATTTTGAGAAAATCCACCAGACATATTCACATATTTTCTAAAAGAACGTCCAGTATATACAGCCATACCTGGCACTTGTACTGCACCTGACATAGAAACTGTCTGCAATTGTTTAGGAACAAATATTATATCCCCCTTCTCTATAAACAAATCCGTCTCAGATCCAGGATGATCAATTATTTTTTGTAATTCAATACCAATCATATCAGTTCTTGACAAAAGAGATTTTTTCAGATCTTCTTTTTCGTCACCTTCTGCCATATTGCTTAACGCTTCAATCAACTTTAAGTCACGCATCCGTTCTGCTGTTGAACGTTTACTATTTCTGATTAAAAAAGCTGCTTTAGGATAAGCAAAAGAAGAAAAACCACCCGCACGTTTCATCACATCAGAAATTCGCTCTTTTTTACTAATAATTGCATAAGAACCAGGCAAACGAACCTCACCTAAAACTTGCATGGAAGACAAATCTTCCAATCCTTCAAGTATTCGAACTGATACAACATCCTTTGGCATTAACAAAAAATCTTCTCCATCTGATTTTAAATCTTTATCAATAGAAAGAGTAAACACCTCAATTTTTTCGTTATCTCCCTTCAATTTTTCTTCATTCAAAACTCTACGAGTCACTTCAATACGATCCATTGCTGCATATTCTGTAAAACCTTTTGCCATGAAGATAAGATCCTTTAATGTCATATTTTCAGAAAAAGGGAATGAGCCTGGTTCTAATACCTGACCATAAATAGAGACCTGCTTATCACGTTCAAAATCTTCATTTGATCCAATGGTTACGACATCCTCCTTTTTTAACTCTGTATTATATTTGCCATCAATCAAATCACTAACATTAAAAGAGATCAACTCTGGAGTAAGATCTTCCTTCAATCTTAGTATAGAAGCTCTTTGCATATACGCATTTTCTTTCAAACCATCTGCCTTGTCTACCAAATCCTTTAAAGTCATACCCTGAAACAATGCATAGATACCAGGACGAAAAACTCCTCCATGAATCTGAACACGGTTTGAATAACGATCTAATATCTTATCTATAGAAAACTCATCACCTGATTTTGGAATAAAACTGGAAAACAACTCTTTCTGAATATCAGCAACACTTCGCTCGTTTTCAGAATTACGGATAACTGATATTCTATCCACATAGGCATCATCTGTGAATCCACCACAAAATGATATCAAATCTGTTAAAGTTTCACCATCTTTCATTTCAAAAAGACCATTATGCTTAACTGACCCCTTAACTGAAACTCGATTATTATAAGTTGGGATATAGACAACATCTTGATCTTGTAATGTAATGTTGTTTTCCATTTGGCCTTTCAATAAAAAACCATAAAGATCAACGCTTGCAACTTCCTTGTCTCCTCTCATCACCTTTATATTACGCATAGAACCTGTAGTTGTAGAAGGTCCTCCACATGCATACAAAGCATTAAACACAGAAGACAAAGAGGATAAAGTATAAGTACCTGGACGTTGCGCCTCTCCTACTATGAAAACCTTTATACTTCTTATATTACCTAAAGACACAGCAACCCGTGTTTGTCCAGAATTAATGGTACTGTATATTGAAGTCAATCTTTTTTGGATATTTTTTTCGGCATTCTCAATTGTTTGCCCGCCTACAGGAACCTGACCAACATTTGGAATACGAATAATTCCTTCAGGAGAAACCTTCAATCGCATAGTATTCTCTGACATTCCAAATACATCAACAATCAACTCATCACCTGGTCCAATCTGATAATTACGAGGAGTTGCTAAATTAGTATTTGGCTCAAACGACATGTTTTTATTATTAAACAGATGAGATCCGAAAACTGAATTAGCTTCTATAGCCTCTTGGTTTTCTTCTTGTATTAGATTTTTTTCGGCTAGTTTCATTTTAGTGTCTACTTCCCTGTCCAAATTTACTGAAGAAGACTCTTTCTGAGTATTTTGAACAGTCAAAACACGCTGTCTTAATTTTTCAATTTCAGAAGAAGGCATTCCCTTTTGCTTAGCAATATTCTCCACATCAGGAAAAGAATAACCTGCAGCAGTATATTTTGTTGTAAACTCCTGAATTTGTTCATCTGATAAATCATCAATTTTCACAGAAGCAATGTTTTGCATAGAAATCTGTGAAAAAGACGCTGTTAAAGCGAAAAAACAAAAGAGAATGAATAAAGAAAATCTTCTTATCATAATTAATAAATCTACATTATAAAACTACAAAGCAACATTTTTTTAGAAAATACAAAGATATTCATAACTACTAAATAATAAAAATTAAAAGTTGATAATTCTGTATGTTACAGAATTAATTAATATTGAAAAAAAAGACACAAATTATTTTTTAAAATGTTTCTTCTTCCATAAAATTGAATATATTTACAAGGTAAAAATATGAATTTAAATGCGGCATTTATATCTTACCATAATAGCTATTTTGATTCCTATCTTATTATTTGCGCAAAGTCCAATAAGCAAAAACAACACAAGGTCGGAATACAAAGACGGCAGGTACTTTCATACTTATAGTACATGCATCGTCAACGCACCTTATTGTAAGACTGAAACCATACTCAATGAATTGTTTGAAGGATTGAAAAAAACGCCTACTAAAAGCCTTCGTTGGGCCTTCAATGGACTTGGAAAGGCAAAGACAAACGATGAGAACGTTCAACTCTACGAAAAAAATGTCTCATACAATCCGAAAACATCAGCATACATCGTAACTCTTTTGATGATAATGGATAACAACGACGAGACAGAATTCAGAATCGAAGGAGAGCTGAAAAGTGTCAAATACAATACTGGTAGAAAAGAAATCTGTCTTAATGTTACCGAAAAAGTAAAAGTTTTAAATGACGGTTTAATTAGTATCAGCGCAATTCCAAGAGCAGACAACACAACTGTTCTAATTCTTCATTCAAAGTTAAAATTTGGATTTTTAGTCGATATGTTTTTTACACAAACAAGATATAAAAACATAATAGAATGGCGTTTGGCTGAGCTTCTCAACAACATTAAATTACGAGCTGAGAACGACAAATAAACATAGGTGTTCAGCAGTAAATTAAACCAACTAACATTCACCAGCGATATAAATCAACAAAGTTCGCATAACCTATATGAGAACAAATACCATAACCCATCTACTTCTTTTATAACAATTCTTATCTAACTTCATAACGATAATTCCATACTCGTTTTTACTGGATCAATCATAAAAACTAGTGGCCAAATTAGTATCGTGCGCATTTGTTCAAAAATGAAATGTATATCTTTCAGTCTCGAAGTGGACAGATCGTTTGCCATCTGTGAAATGCATGTAATCTGAGGTTCCTTAAAAATGGGGCGTATAGGTCAAATTGCGTGGTATTTTCACTATACTAAGTGTCAATGGGTCAAATTGCGTGGTGACTTAAATGAAAATACGATTGAATATTTTCAACAATTTGCTCATATTTGTATCGCA
>JALNVE010000105.1 GCA_023227695.1 Paludibacteraceae bacterium | reverse complement strand
TGACCTATAGAGAAGTTACATTGCTCGATTTTGGCTCTGAATGTTTTGAATCTCTCAAACCACCAGCATTTATCGCAGATTAGAGCATGTTGCACCACGCAAATTGACCCATAGGTCGAAATTGTTCACAGAAATCTTGGGTTCCGAGTTGGATGATGTTGGACAAAACCCATATGTCCAAACTCAAGTAGCCCATAGTACTACAAATTTTAACAGCCATGATTTTTCAAGTTTTTATTTTTGTTTTCTCTAAGCCATTTATATGGCCATTTTTAAAATTAACAAATAGATTATGCTGCAAATTTAAAACAAAAATAAATTCAAAAGCGAAAGAAGTCGTTGCACCTTGGTTTTTTCTTTGCTATTTTTCTTCCAAAATATTGTTTCCCTCCATCATTTGTTATCTCCCATCTTTTTCCTAATTTTAAAACTTGAAAAATAATTTTGCTACTATCTATGAATATGAAACAAAATATAAAGCATTCTATACTAAGATTTGGTGTTGTGGCCTTGACTGTTGCTTTGGTTGCGGGAGTCTCCTCTTGTAAAAAAAACAATGTAAAAAATCCGGATTCAGAAGTAACAATCGATGATTCCTGTCTGGTTGATACCACTATGGTTGTTGCGGAAACGGAAGAACAAGTCAAAACCGTCAAAATGACTGATGTCTATTTGGAAAACAACTTTCGCAAATCGTTTTGTATCGTAGATAATGAGAAGGTCAAAATAAATGATTTGGAGCGTTTCTTATCTGCAAAATTTAAAAACAAAAATCAAAACGTTTCGAACGAAATTATCTTACATGTGTCTGAAAATCAGAAGATGAAAGATGTCTTTGCAGTGAAGCAGGCTGTAGCGAATACGAAAATGTTTGACGCCATTAATTTCAATGCTTCTCAGGTTGATTCTTCTTTAGACCCGGATAAGAGAATCTCTTTGGTTTCTGAAGTGACCGCTCCGAATGGAATAACGGAGGAGTCGTCTGCTACAGCTGCTACAGAAGAGCCAGAATTGAAACCATACGAGGTTGAAATTTTGGATGACGGGTTTATTCGTATCGGTTCAGAAAATGTTTCAAAGACCGATTTGAAATCTTACATTAAAAACCAATTGAAGTACAATCGTTATGGTGTGTTTCACTTTCATATACGTAATGAAGATACGGTTGACGATTATCTGATTGTCCGCTCTCTCATAACGAAGGCCTGCAAGGAATTCTTGAATGAAGAGTCTATCTCAAAATTCAATATGCCAATTGATTCGTTGGATAAGGATAAGAAAGCTGAAATCAGGAACGGTTTTAAGTTTGGATTAGAAGAGATGATGGAAGATTAGCATAGAGCTTCTATTAACATAGAAAATGTCGTGTTTTTGCTTTTGCCAAGGCACGACTTTTTTTGTGTCTTGTCTGTATTTTTATATACTACCTAACCTATTGTAAATGAGAAGTCTGATAAGAATAATCCTATTATTTGAAAAAATCAATTTTTTTCCCCCTCAGTTCATGTTGTAACACTTTTGTAACATGGGTTCTCTACTTTTGCATCAAATAAAATAAGTAATTTATGTTTACATTCATTTTAATCACATTGATTATTCTAGCGTTGTTCGGTATTCTAGTAGGTGTTTCGAACGATGCGGTCAATTTTCTAAATTCGGCTTTAGGTGCCAAGGTGGCTCCCTATAAAGTCATATTGACAGTAGCTGCTGCCGGAATTTTATTGGGTACGATAACATCAAACGGTATGATGGAGGTTGCCAGAAGCGGCGTATTTTACCCTTCCGAATTCAATTATACTGAGGTGATGATTCTCTTCCTTGGTATGATGATAGGTAATGTCTTGCTGTTGGACATTTTCAATAGTTTAGGCTTGCCTACATCCACAACCGTTTCGATGGTCTTTGGATTGTTGGGTGCAGCAGTTGCAATTGCTATAAATAAGATTTATGTGGATCCGAATCTTACGATTGCTCAAGTTTCTCAATTTATCAACTTGGGTAATGCAATGGTCATCATATCGGCTATACTTTTTTCCGTTGCCCTCTCGTTTGCTTTCGGTTCTATAGGCATGTATCTCTCCAGAATTCTCTTCTCTTTCCGTTACTCTTCTGTTTTTAATAAGGTGGGTGCATTCTGGTGCGGTATTTCTTTCACGGGAATCCTTTACTTTGCAGTTTTCAATGGTTTGAAAAGTTCGGGTATTGTGCCTGATGTCATCACTAATATGGTTAATGATCATATTTTTTATTCCTTATTTGTGATGTGGTTGTTCTGTTCTTTGATTTTGTGGATATTGCAGCGTTTGGGACTGAACATTTTGAAGACAACCATTTTGGCCGGAACATTCTCTTTGGCATTGGCTTTCGCCGGAAATGACTTGGTGAACTTTGTTGGAGTTCCTTTGGCTGGATATGAATCCTACCTTATTTCGAAGGCGGCAGGAAGTCAGGATATTATGATGACCGAATTGATGAAACCTGCTCGTGCTGATATGCTTATTTTGGTCGGCGCAGGTTTAGTGATGATTCTGACACTCTTCTTCTCTCGCAAGACAAAGAATGTGACGCAGACCGAGCTTTCCCTATCATCTCAAAACGAAAATGAAAATGAACGTTTCGGTTCGTCTGCCATCTCTCGAGGATTGGTTCGTGCTGCCATGAATATTAATAAAACCTATCAAAAATATGTACCTGAAAAGGTACAGAAGTTTATAGATAGCCGTTTTGTCCAACTTCCGGAAGATGAACGTAAAGATGTGATGTATGACCGTATTCGTGCAACTGTCAATCTAACTTCGGCCTCCATCCTAATTGCGTTGGGTACATTCTATAAATTGCCGCTCTCTACCACATATGTGGTTTTCATGGTGGCGATGGGTTCTTCATTGGCCGATCGTGCTTGGGGACGTGAAAGTGCAGTCTATCGTATTACGGGTGTTATGACGGTCATTTCAGGTTGGTTCTTGACAGGTTTTGCTAGTTTTTTACTAACGTTTTTAGTTACTATCCTTTTCGTGGTTTTTGGCCTGTTTACTATAATCCCAATCGTAGCAATCTGTTTCTTCTTAATTATAAAGAGCAATTTCGGAAAGGAGAGTGACAAGAAGATAAATGAAGACAATCTTCAGAAAAAGATGATACAGGGCGAGACTTCCGATGACCTTCTCTTCCATAGCATTGAAGAGGTTTGTTTAACCATGGAGAATGTAACACGCATCTACAACCGTACCATGGTGGCTGTCTCTATGGAGAACCGCAAGGTTTTGAAACAAATGGTGGATGAATCCAATAAACTCTACGAAGAGGCACACGTGCGCAAATGCAGCATTTTGCAAACCTTACGTATGTTACAGAATTTTGATGTAAATGCATGTCAGTTTTATGTTCAGGTGGTCGATTACCTCTCTGAGGTGACAAAGGCTTTGGACCATATAACGCGCCCGGCATACGAGCATGTGAATAATATTCATGAGGGTATGACACGCGAGCAAGTGAAGGATTTGATGCTTATTAATGATGATGTGGAACAGATCTTTGCGAAGATGAACGTGATGGTACGTGCACGCGATATGTCTGATTTGCCTCAAGTGTTGGATCTAAGGGATAGGTTATTTAACCGTATCGTAGAGGTGATGAATAATCAGTTGGTTAGAATAAAAGACAAGTCAACCTCCACACAGGCTAGTGCTTTGTTCTTTAATATTCTTACAGAGACAAAGACGATGGTTCTTCAGTCTAGAAATCTGATGAAGGCTCAGAACTATTTTATCAAGCATATGAATGATTAAAAAAAACGAGAGGTTTTTCTCTTGGTGGGTCAATTAGATCAATAGGACTAATTGACCCATTTTTTTTAATTTCGCAAATTTGATGGAAAATTTTCAAATTAAACTAATTAAAAGTATCTTTGCACCGACAACTATTTTGGTGCATCTGAAAAAGAAATGTGGGTAAGTTTTGGCTATTTCCAGTTTGAAGGATATATTAGTGTATTGGAAACTTTAAATGTTTCATTGGGTGTGTTTTTATTACAATTTGAGTCTTAAGACAATTATATGAAACAAATTTTGTTGGTTGAAGATGATATCACGTTTAGTATCATGCTGAAAACATGGTTGAGTAAGAGGAATTTTGCAATAGACCATGTGAGTACGATCAGTGATGCAAAAAAACGCATGGAAGGAGGTCCTTACGACATTATTTTGTCAGATTTGAGACTTCCTGACGAGGATGGTATTGCCTTATTGAAATGGATGAAGTCGAGAGACTTTGAGGCTCCTTTCATTATGATGACAAGTTATGCTGAGGTGCAGATCGCTGTACAAAGCATGAAATTGGGCGCATTTGATTTTATCGCAAAACCTATTAATCCAGAAGAACTTTTAAAAAAAATAAATGAGGCTTTAAATCAAGAAGCCAAACCAAATAGGACAAGTTCTAATAATAAGAATGTAAAACTTGATTATATAGAAGGTACGTGTGAGGCAGCTCAGAAATTGCAGGAATATGTGCGGTTGGTTGCTCCTACAGCAATGTCTATCCTTATTGTAGGTGAGAGTGGTACGGGTAAAGAGTACATTGCTCGTTTGATTCATCAAAAAAGTGACCGGGGTAATGCTCCTTTTGTGGCTGTAGATTGTGGTGCCATTCCTACAGAACTTGCTGCCAGCGAATTTTTCGGATGCAAAAAGGGTTCTGTTGCCAATGCGGTTACAGATAAACAGGGTCATTTTATGGAGGCTAATGGAGGAACTCTATTTTTGGACGAGATTGCTAATTTGCCTTATGAAATACAGGTTCAGTTGCTTCGTGTTTTACAGGATAAGATGATCAAACCGGTTGGAAGCAATGAGGAGATTTCTGTGGATGTCCGTATTATAGCAGCTTCCAATGAGAACATTCCTCATCTTTTGGATACTCATCATTTCCGTGAGGATTTGTATCATCGAATCAATGAGTTCTCTATTCGAGTTCCGAATCTACGTGAACGAAAGGAAGATATCATGCTTTTTGCAGACCATTTCTTGAACGATGCCAATGAGGAGTTGGGCAAGGAGGTGATTGGGTTTGATAAGGAGTGTATGGATATGTTCCGTAAATACGCTTGGCCAGGTAATTTGAGGGAGTTGAAGAATGTAGTGAAACGTGCTACTTTGTTGGCAAAAGAAGATTTCATTACAGCTGATTTGCTTCCTGCTGAACTCAAGGTTGAAAATGAGGTTTCTGATGCTTTGGAGAGTTCAGCCCTTCGTGACCATGATTACGAAAAGAAGAAAATCATAAAAGTCTTGAAAGAGTGTAACCACAACAAGTCACAGGCGGCATTGAAACTTCAAATAGACCGTAAAACATTGTATAACAAAATGAAACAATACGGCATTTTTGAGTAAGATGCCGAAGATGAAGAAAACTTATGATAGGCTCTGAAAGGAAAAAAGACGATGTTGCGAAGTTTACAAAGCTTAAGATAGCCTGCGGATATTTAATTATTTTGTTGCTGGCGGTTATCACTATGTTTTTTGTTTTGAACAACTTGGGTGATTATAGTTCTCTTGGAGTGAAGGATAGCGAGACCAAAGAGAAACTGAATTATCTGAACGCAACTTTTTTCCATCTCTACGAAGCTGAGGGCCTGATTGGTGAGACTTTGGTCAATCCGGTGATGATGGAGGAGTATTCATCGAAAACAGAACAAATAAAGACAAAGATAGATACGCTCAAAAAACTATTCTATGATGATTCTCAAGTCTTGTTGCTAGATAGTTTGGAGATGCTCTTGGATATCAAGGAGGCCAATGTGCGCAGTTTGGCTTTGTTGGCTACCAATACCTCTATTGATAAAATCTACAGGAATAACCTGTACAAGGCTATTGCCGAAAATGATTCTCTTTATAATAATAGAGTTGTAGAGGAGGTCACAACGGTAAAGAATGATACCGTTACATATAAAAGACCCAGTACTAAGAAAAATACATTCTTTAAACGTTTCTTCGGCATCTTCTCTTCAAAGGAGATAATCGATACTACTATTGAGGTGCGTAAATCGGAGTCGAAGATGAAAGATACGGTAGTCTCTTTTTATAATCCGGCAGATACAATCAATCATATTTTTGAGAACCTGAAAGCTCGTGTTTATAAAGAGAAGGCTCATATAGATAAGAATCTTTCCAAGAAACTCTCCGAACTGCAGATGAATAATCGTGCTATCAACGTGCAGATGAACTCTATACTTCAAAGTTTGCAGGATGAAGATATGCAGATTCTGATGGATTCGATTCAGATCCGAAGTGATTCTATGGCCCGAATCTCTTCGTATTTAAGGTATATTGCAGTTGTCGCAGTAGCCTTGATTTTCATCTTTATTTTTATGCTTTTCCGCGACATCAGTCGAAGCAGAAAGTATAGACGTGATTTGGAAGAGGCAAACCGAACTACAACAAAGATGATGGAGAACCGAGAAAAGTTGATGTTGGGAATCACGCATGATATCAAGGCTCCGTTGGGCTCTATTATTGGTTATATAGAATTGCTTAACGACAATAAGCTAAGTACCAAACAGAATTACTATTTGGACAATATGAAGACCTCTTCGGAACATATTCTCCATTTGGTGACCGATATCTTGGACTTCAACCGTTTGGATGCAGGTATGGTGGAGTTGAATCCATTGCCGTTCAATTGTAAGAATCTCTTCAACGAGGTAGTTGATAGTTTCCGTCCGCAAGCTGAAAAACGTAAGTTGACACTCGATTTCTCTTATGATAATAAGCTTAATACGGATATGTTAGTGGGAGACCCTTTGCGTATTCGTCAGATTGTTAATAATTTGATGTCAAATGCCTTGAAGTTTACAGTGAAAGGTTCTGTCGGTTTGTATGTCTTTGTTTCTCCTGATGAGGCAAATGAGGGTAAATGTCATTTGAAATTCAAAGTGGTTGATACGGGATCTGGAATCTCGCAGGAAGATCAGAATGTTATTTTCCAAGAATATACGAGGGTGGGAAAGAAGAGCGGCGGACAGACAGAAGGTTTTGGACTTGGCCTCTCCATCGTTAACAAGTTGATAAAAATGTATCATGGTGATTTGAATTTGGAAAGTCAGCCGGGCGAGGGTTCTATCTTTACGGTTTCTCTTCCTTTGAATGTTGTGCTTTCTGAAGAGAACAATCCGCAGCCTGTTTTAAATCCTTTGAATGGAAATGTGCCGAAGGTACTTGTTATAGACGATGATCCTTCTCAGCTTACCATGATCTCAGAACAGATGAAGAGCCGCGGTTTGCTTTGTACAACGTGCGACAATCCCTATTCTGCTTTGGAAATCATAGAGAAAAATTCTTTTGATATCATTTTCTCTGATATTCAAATGCCTGGATTTAATGGTTTTGAAATTGTAAAACGAATAAGAAATGCTCACTTTTCCAATGCAAAGACAATCCCTGTCATTGCCTTGTCTGCTCGTGCTGATATTTCCATTACTCAGTTCAAAAAGCATGGATTTACCTCTTTTTTGAACAAACCGTTTTCTAATGATCAATTGTTTGATCTGATTTCTCGTTATGTGAATACTAAAAATTGCGTTCCTAAGAAGTCTAAAAAGAATAAATCATCTGACATTGTTGATGGCAGGTTTCAAAAGATATTGTCATTTGCTGGTGGTGACAAAAATTCTGAATATGAAATTCTTTCCTCTTTCGTTAAAGAGACAAAGAAAAATATAGAAGAGTTGAACCGTCTTTTGAAAAGGAGTGATATCACGGGTATAAATAAGTTGTCGCATAAGATGTTGGCCATCTTCAAAATGTTGGGCGACGACTCTTTGATAGAATGGCTTTCTTCTTTGGAAAAGATGGAGTCTATGGATTTCTTGGATCGTTCCATCTGCGAAACAAGAATCAATCAAATTCGTAGTATAGTAGAAGAGGGTGAAAAAGAGATGGCAGCAAGGGAATGAACCTTTAGGCCTAATTGACCCCTTTGATTATAATTAGCATGATTGCTTTACAATCTCTTTAATCAATTCCTCAAAAGAACTTAGCTTTTTGCTTTCGTTTTCTCTTTGGTAAATAATTTCATTCGCTGCCAAAATGTTCACCTTCTGTGTAGCAGCTTTGTTTTCATAACCTGACAAAATACATTTGAATCCGTTTCTGTTTAAGGCATTGATGCCCCAATGTGTCAGTGTTTCATCGGTTGCAGATAACTCAATCTCTTTTTCCCAACGGATAGTAGGGTAGTAGACACCATGGTCACTGTCGAACGAGATGGCCTCGCGGTTGAAGAGCTTGTCCATCTTGTTACTAAGGATGATGTCTTCTGTCACGCCGCATTGAAGACCCAACTCAGGAGCGAGTAACCACAGACGGTCTGAGAGAATCAATGCTTGTTCTATGTCGTGCGTGGAGAGCAGAATGCTTTTTTGCTGCTCCTCCGCAATGCGGTGTAGTAGGTTGATGATCTCAATGCGGCTCACCACATCCAAGAAAGCAGTTGGTTCATCCAACAGAATAAGCGGACACTCCTGAACCAAAGCTTTGGCTATCATTGTTTTCTGCCGTTCGCCATCAGAAATTTCGGCCATGTAATTGTTCATCTTGTGGGTCATGCCCACATCTTCGATGGCCTTCTTTATAATCTCTTTGTCTTGTTTATGTAGCTGCCCGAAAAAACCCGTGTGCGGTTGACGACCAAGAGCCACCAACTCATAAACGGTTAGTCCGCCAACTTGCGTCTTGTCTGTCAAAACAATTCCAATCTTCAGTGAACGTTCGTGCTCGCTGTATTTGCACAGCTCTTTGCCTTCCAACTCTATGCTGCCATTTATAGCCGGTTGAGAGGCCGAAAGGGTTCGTAGTAATGTTGATTTTCCAGCACCGTTGGGTCCAAGTAGCGAGACTAGCTCTCCTTTATTTAACTGAAAGTTGAGGCGCTCTTCTACTATGTGGCTCTTCTTGCCCGTACGGTAGCCTATGCTCAGATCTTTAGCCGATAAAATACATTCACCTTTCATGTCAGTTGAAATATTGGATTTTACGTTGATTTATGATGATGTATATGATGACGGGCGCGCCTAAAATAGGAGTGACGGCGTTAAGCGGAATAATTCCCATCTCGCCAGGAATGATGCAGATCAAGTTGCAAAGCAAAGCGATGGCGCTTCCTGTTAGCATGGTGAGGGGCATTAGCGAGTTGTGGTTGGAGGTGCCGAGCATCAGTCGGGCAATATGCGGTACCGCCAGTCCGATGAAAGAGATGGGGCCGCAGAATGCTGTTGTGATGGCCGTCAAAATTCCAACGGCTATGAGTAATAAGTTACGTGTGAGTTTGATGTTGATGCCTAAATTCTCGGCATATCGGTTGCCCAACAGCAAGGCGTTGAGGGGTTTGATGAGCAATATGGAAAGTAGCAGTCCGGCCAAGATGGTGATAGAAAAGAGCGGTAGCTGGTCGGACGAGACGGCACTAAAACTTCCCATTCCCCAAATCATATAAGAGTGAACACCCTCTGCTGTTGCAAAAAAGTTGAGCAGTGAAATGGCTGATGAGGCTACATATCCGATCATGACACCGATAATGAGCATCATGACGTTGCTCTGTACGAATGTGGAGAAAAACAGGATGAGACCCATCACTACCATAGCACCGATGAAGGCGCCGACGATGACGGAGAAAAATCCCGAAATGGAGTATTCTCCTGCCGTGAGCGAACCGCCCAACAATAGCATGACCAACGCCACGCCGAGTCCGGCACCTGTATTGATGCCTAAGATGGAAGGGCCTGCCAATGGGTTGCAGAATGCCGTTTGAAGCATGAGTCCCGAGGTGGCCAAAGCGGCTCCGCAGAATAGGGCTGTCACGCTTT
>JALNVE010000104.1 GCA_023227695.1 Paludibacteraceae bacterium | reverse complement strand
TGCTCTCACAAGCAGGATGCATAGCCGTTTCTGGAGGATTAGAAGTCGCTTCAGACCGTTTACTGAAGTTGATGAACAAAGGCGTCACCATCCAACAGACGGCTATGGCCGCTTACAACCTAACCCAGGCTGGCATCATGGTACATACCTATTTAATGTATGGTTTCCCGACAGAGACGTTGCAGGAATCTATCAATGCATTGGAGGTGGTACGTCAGATGTTCGACAACGGATTGATACAGTCCGCCTTCTGGCACCGTTACGCCATGACGGCACACAGCCTTTCGGGACAACACCCAGAGGAGTTCGGTGTGAAGAGATGCTCTTTCGAACCTAATTCTTTTTCCAACAATGAGGTAAACTTCATTGAACAGCACGACTACGACATGGATGCAGTAGGCGAAGGTCTGAACCTAGCCACCTATAATTACATGCACGGCATCGGACTGGACGAGCCTCTTCATCGTTGGTTTTCCATCCATACACCAAAACCTCAAAAAATAGAAATTTTAAAATAAAAACACATGAAAAAGATTGCACTTATCCTATTTTATTTTTCTATTTCAATCTCCGTTTTTGCAGGAGGGAAAGAAGAAATCACAAAGATGCCTCAATTTGAGTCCATCGAAGACATGCTCACCTTCGCCATGAAGCAACAAAGCAAACCATACAGAAATGGCGCCGAAGGACCAAATGCATTCGACTGTTCTGGATTTACCCGTTTTTGCTATAAAAAATTGGGCATCATACTTAACCGTAGTTCGATTGAGCAGGTCAAAAACGGAAAGAAGATCCGTTTCCGCAGACACTTAAGAGAAGGCGATCTTGTTTTCTTTAAAGGAACAAAAGGAAGAAAAGTAGGACACGTTGGCATCGTATACAAGAAGAAGAGTGGAAAGAGCTTCGAATTCATCCATGCCTCTTCAAACCATGGTATCGTCATAGAGAGCAGTGATGTGGAATATTTTAAGAAAAGATACAAGAAAGCTAGGCGAATAACATCCGACAGAGATATAAGGAAAGCTATTCGTTATTTTGAAAAAGCTCAAAAAGAGATGGAAGAAAGAGCAGAAAGTTTTGAAAACGAAGATGATATGTATGCAAAAACATCAGAAGCAAAAGCCTCTTCCTCAGAAAAGAGCAAATCTTCGGGCAAAACTCATATTGTAAAAAAAGGAGATACACTTTACAACATATCCAAACGATATGGCTGTACAGTAAAAGAGATACAAGAATGGAATGATCTAAGAGGAAATGAAATTTCCTTAGGTCAGGAACTAATCCTAAAAAATTAAGATTTATAACTACGTCAGAGATGAAAGAGGCAAAAACAAACAAAACAAACGCAGCAAGAATCCTTGATAAAGAGAAAATCAAATATGATTTAGTACCTTACGAGGTAGATGAAAACGACTTAAGCGCCATTCACGTCGCATCACAATTGAAAGAACCCATCGAACGTGTTTTCAAGACACTCGTTCTACAAGGAAACAAAACAGGCATCTTTGTCTGCGTAATTCCTGGAAAAGAAGAAGTTGATTTAAAAAAGGCCGCTAAATTTTCCGGCAATAAGAATTGTGATTTGATTCCCATGAAAGAGATATTAGGCTTAACAGGTTATATTAGAGGAGGATGTTCACCTATAGGTATGAAAAAGAATTATCCCACCTATTTTCACCATACGGCAACAGAATTCGACTACATATATGTAAGTGCAGGCATCAGAGGTTTGCAAATAAAGCTAGATCCAAGCTCTTTAATAAAATGCTGTCGTGCTGAAATTTGCGACCTCATCATTGAAGAAAAAGAAGAAGAGGATTAAACAAACTAAGTGAGCAAAGAATCAATTAATTATTTTTGAAAATATGCCTTTGAAAAAGAATCGATATGAATAGGTATATAAAAAAAAAGGCTATATTTGCAGCTTAAAATTGATAGGATTATAAACAAAAAAGATTGTCATTAATAAAGTAAAGTATTAAAGAAATGCAGAACAAAGGATTTGTTAAGTTTTTTTCTGTACTACTTACCTTGGTATGTCTTTTTTACCTTTCTTTCAGTATTGTTTCTCGCTATTATGAAAACAAAGCAGAGAAGCTTTATGGAAGTGATGTAGAAAAACAGACCTTTTATCTTGATTCCTTAGCAGGGCAGAAAGTATGGTTAGGGTACACGTTGAAAGAGTGTCGCGAGCAAGAACTTAATTTGGGTCTTGACTTAAAAGGCGGAATGAACGTAGTTATGGAAGTGTCTGTTGCGGACATCCTGAAATCATTGGCAGGAAACAATGCAACTAACGAAAATTTCGCAAAGGCGATCACATCAGCCAAACAAAAACAAAAGATTAAACAAGCTGATTTTGTAGACCTATTCTACGAGTCTTTCAAAGAAGCAGACGCTAAAGCTAAATTGGCAGATGTGTTCTCTACTTTCGAATTGAAAGACAAAATCAACGGAAGTACTCCAGATGAAGAAGTCATCAAAGTTTTAAAAGCAGAGGTCAAGAGTGCAGTAGATAATTCATTCAACGTTTTGCGTTCTCGTATAGACCGTTTCGGTGTTGTACAACCAAACATCCAACAATTGGAAATTGCAGGTCGTATCCTTATCGAAATGCCAGGTATCAAAGAGCCAGAGCGTGTTCGTAAACTGCTCCAAGGTTCTGCCGACCTAGAATTCTGGGAAACAGCCAACTTCGCTGATGTTTATCAAAGCGTTATAGCTGTTAACAACCTGGCAAGAGATCTTAACGGTTTGAAGTCTGACGACAACAAAGCAGAAGCCGATTCTTCTAAAGCAACAGCAGAAAAAGCTGACACAACAGCATCTGCAACAGATAGCTTGCTTGCAAAAATGGAGAACAAGCAAGACACTGCTGCTAAGAAAGACGCAAACTTCGAAGAGTATGCAAAGCAAAATCCATTGTTCGCAATATTCACTCCTAACATGGACCAACAAGGTCAGATCGGTTATGGAGCAACAATGGGTAGAGCTCTTGTAAAAGATACAGCAAAAGTTTCTGAGATGTTCAGAATGGCCAAGGAAAAAAACATCTTCCTTGCCAACATTTATCCTAAGTGGTCTGTCAAAGCTATCGACAAAGGCGAAACCATCTACGAATTGGTTGCCATCAAATCGAAAAGAAGAGACGGCAAAGCTCCTTTGACAGGTAGTGTCATTACAGATGCAAAAGCTGACTTCGGGAAAAATTCATCTGCTGCTAACGTAAGCATGGAGATGAATCCTGAAGGTGCAAAGACTTGGGCACGTCTAACCAAAGAGAACATAGGCAACCAAATTGCTATTGTTTTGGATGGTTATGTATACTCTTACCCTCGTGTTAACACAGAAATCACCGGTGGACGTTCAGAAATCACTGGTAATTTCACCGTTGAAGAGGCAAAAGACTTAGCAAACGTATTGAAGTCTGGTAAGATGGCTGCTCCAGCTAAAATCATCCAAGAGGATGTTGTTGGACCATCTTTGGGTCAGGAAGCTATCAATGATGGTTTGATTTCATTCATCATCGCTTTCGCTCTAGTACTTCTTTACATGATTGCTTACTATGGTTTGATTCCAGGTTTGATCGCCGATATTGCTCTTTTAGCTAACGTATTCTTCATCTTCAGTGTATTGGCATCATTCAAGGCAGTTTTGACATTGCCAGGTATAGCCGGTGTCGTTTTGACATTAGGTATGGCTGTCGATGCAAACGTGTTGATTTACGAGCGTACCCGTGAGGAGTTGAGAACAGGAAAGCAGATTTGGAAAGCTGTTGCCGATGGTTACGGAAATGCATTCAGTGCCATCATCGACTCTAACGTTACTACCATTTTGACGGGTATCATCCTATTCGTATTCGGTACAGGACCTATCCGTGGATTTGCCACTACATTGATCATTGGTATCACTTGTTCTTTCTTTACCGCCATCTTCATCACAAGATTGATTTACGATTGGCTGTTAAAGAAGGAGAAATACCAGAACTTGACATTTACAACCAATTTCACTAAGAACTGGTTCCAGAATGTACATTTCGATTTTATTGGAAAACGTAAGACATTTTACATCCTTTCTCTTGCATTTGTTGCTATAGCATTAACTTCTTTAGCAGTTCAAGGATTAAAACCAGGTATTGACTTCAGTGGTGGTCGTAACTATATTGTAAGATTCGAGAATCCTGTAAACACAGTAGATGTTTCAAACAAGTTGGACGGAAAATTCGGCGAAGACCACGCAAGTGTAATCACCATTGGAGAAGCCAACCAAGTTCGTATCTCTACTAACTACAAGATCGAAGACGAATCTGAAAACATTGACAATGAAATCGAAACCATCCTTTACGACAACTTAAAGGAAATGTGCAACAGTAACGTCACAAAAGAGCTATTCGTTCACAGATATGTTAAGAACGGAGATAACGTTACTGCAGCAGGAGAAGATGGCGAAACTACTTTCGGTATCCAAAGTTCACAGAAGGTTGGTCCTACAATGGCTGACGACATCAAGACTGCTGCTTATTGGGCAGTAATACTTGCAGTGATCGCTATCGGTTTGTATATCTTGGTAAGATTCCGTAACATCGCATTTAGTGTCGGTGCCGTTGCATCTTTAGCACACGACGCTTTGTTCATCCTCGGTATCTACTCATTATTATACACAATTGTGCCATTCTCTATGGAGGTTGACCAATCATTCATTGCTGCCATCCTTACAGTGATCGGTTACTCAATCAACGATACCGTGGTTATCTTCGACCGTATCCGTGAGAACTTACACTTGTATCCAGGAAGAGACAACAAAGAGGTGTTCAACACATCAATGAACACAACATTAGGACGTACATTTAGTACATCTATGAGTACAATGGTCGTTTTGATTTCTATCTTCTTGTTCGGTGGCGAAACAATCAGAGGATTTATCTTTGCTATGTTGATTGGTATTATCGTAGGTACATACTCAACATTGTTCATTGCTTCTCCTATTGCTTATGACATAGCTACTAGGAAAAAGAAAAAAGTAGAGAATAAATAACGAAACTCTTATATTAAGAAGAGGTTGTCAGTCTTGGCAACCTCTTTTTTTATATAGTCCATAAAGACAAGGACTGAGATTCACTATTGACTTTTTACTTTACGGACTATTTTTTCGGAGTTTATTTTTAATATCGGGCGGAGGTTCGTATTTTTGTCTATAAAAGTAACAAGAGATGGAAAAGAACATAAAATATACGTCTTATTTGCAAAATCAAGCTGACGATGCATTATTCAACTATAACAGAAGAAAATCATCAGAAGTAAAGATAGGAAACCTTAATTTAGGAGGAAATGCCCCTATCCGTATCCAGTCAATGGCAAACACCGACACGAACGATACAGAAGCCAGTGTAGCTCAATGTATTCGAATCATTGAAGCCGGTGGAGAATTGGTACGTTTCACCGCTCAAGGCGTAAAAGAGGCAACCAACCTCGAGGCCATCCACTCTCTTCTACACAAGAAAGGACACACGACACCTCTGGTTGCCGACATCCACTTCAACCCTAATGCCGCCGACACAGCTGCAAAATATGTGGAGAAGGTCAGAATCAACCCAGGAAACTTCATAGACAGCGTTCACACCAACAAACGCTTCGAATATACAGACGAAGAATACAAACAGGAAGTGGAGAAAATCAAGACTAGACTATTGCCCTTCCTTCAAATATGCAGAGAGCACAACACTGCCATCAGAATTGGCGTTAACCATGGATCTCTTTCCGACAGGATTTTGAGCCGTTACGGAGACACTCCTCACGGAATGGTTGAGTCTTGTATGGAATTTCTTCGCATCTGCAAGGCAGAGAACTTCAACAATGTAGTGATCTCTATCAAGGCATCCAACAGCGTCATCATGGTGCAGACCGTCAGATTGCTCTGCACTACCATGCAGGCCGAAGGCATGTGTTACCCACTCCACCTAGGCGTGACGGAAGCCGGTGACGGAGAAGACGGAAGGATCAAATCTTCGGTTGGAATCGGAGCCCTTTTGGCTGACGGTATTGGAGACACCATCCGTGTTTCACTCAGTGAGGATCCAGAATGCGAAATTCCGGTAGCAAAGATGTTGGCCAATTACATTTCTGACCGCGTTGGTCATGATTCAATCAAAGGATGCAACTGTCACAAAATAGACCCATTCTCCTATCACAAAAGAGAGACCCTTGCGGTCAATAATATCGGAGGAAACAAACAACCTATCGTCATTGCTCCTATGGCAGAATACTCCAATTTCGCTCCAGACTATTTCTACTGTGGCAAGGACAATACGAAACAAAACGTTAAGAACGCAATTGTCGATTTTGAGTTTTGGAAGAAGGAGGCAAACAATCTCCCTCTTTTCAACAGTTCGAACGTAGAAAGGATAAAAGGGGTAGACGCTTCTGTTAAATTCTTAGAAATTTCTTATCCAGAGGCAGACGAAAAGCTACTCAATGAAATAGACCCAAGCGTTGTCTTCATCCTTAAGACGAACCACAAAAATGGCGTTGGAGAACAAAGAGCATTTTTCCATCTTTTACTTTCTAAGGGATTAAAGAACCCTGTTGTTTTGAAAAGGATCTACGAAGACAAAGAGATAGACAACCTTCAGATAAAGGCAGGCGCAGACTGCGGCGTTTTCTTCATCGACGGGCTAGGCGACGGCATCTGGATTGAGGATCCAAACATCGACCCTTCAAAAGTTTTATCAGTCAGCTTTGGCATTCTTCAAGCAACACGTGTACGAATAAGCAAAACCGAGTTCATATCTTGTCCTAGCTGCGGTCGTACACTCTACGACATGCAGAGCACCATAGCCAAAATCAAAGCCCGCACATCGCATCTGAAAGGCCTTAAAATAGGAATCATGGGGTGTATTGTCAACGGACCTGGAGAGATGGCAGATGCCGACTACGGTTATGTTGGTTCAAGTAAGGGCAAAGTCAACCTATATAAGGGTCAGACTTGCATCGAAAAGTTGATTCCGGAAGACCAAGCGGTAGAGAGATTGATTGAGTTAATCAAAGAGAACGGAGACTGGATCGAAAAGGAATAAAATCAAAGAAAAGGCTATTTCAATGGAAGGGAAAAAAAACAAAAAGGCCAACAGGAACAACAATGGATAAGGAGAAGCTTTTATCAGACACACTGAATTTTGTCAGATTTCCTCTAATTGTAATGGTTATCTTCAACCATTCTCATTTAGAATTGCCATTCTTGGGATCGGACATAACATTTTATCAAGTTCCAATCTATTACAATTTCTCTTATCTTTTTTCGGAGATAATAGCAAGAATAACCGTCCCTTTATTTTTTGCAATGTCCGGTTTCTTTTTCTTCTATAAAGTAGAAACTTTCAATAAGGATTCTTATTTCTCAAAATTAAAGAAAAGGTGCACAACTCTATTTATACCATTTATATGTTGGAACTTATTGGCAATATTGGTAACCTTCTTAATTCAAACACTCTTCCCTCAAATCATCAAAGGAGAAGGTAGCGCTTTAATTGCAAATTGGGGATTAAAAGAGTGGTTTGGAGGATTCGGCGGTGAGGTTTACCCTCACAACCTTCCATTATGGTTTCTTAGAGACTTAATAGTTGTCGTTTTCTTATCACCATTGGTATACCTGATCGTTAAGTACACCAAAGTTGTCGGAGTTGTCATATTAGGATTCTTATACATTACTAATATCTGGTTTGATGTTAACGGAATCAGCATAAACGCCTTGTTTTTTTTCTCTTTAGGTGCATTTTTCAGTGTGCATAAAATAAACTTTGTTGAGAAAACAGAAACATTCAAGTTGCCTATAACTGTTGTCTTTCTGATAGTCACAGCCATAATGATGACAAACAAAGATGCATCTTGGATTGGTTATGTACAAAACTTCAAAAACATCTCGGGACTATTTGCAACAATTGCTGTCTGCGCTTATTTTGTTAAGAAAGGGAAATGGAAGAGCAATAAATTCCTGACCAAGAGCAGTTTCTTCATTTACGCTTACCACGGCATACCAGGAAACAGGTTGATAATGGTTTTGTTTATGCTATTGAAACCGACATCCGATTTCGATTTTATTCTCTTCAATCTGATTAGCTTAACCATCTTCCTAGTTGTAGGATTATCATTATATTGGTTTTTGGACAAATACCTACATAAAATCACTAATTTCATTACAGGAAGCAGATAAAACACATAAAAAAGGAGGATACATACAAATGCACCCTCCTTTACAAAATAATAACTAAACTACCATATTGAAAATACGAATTATTTCACTTGCAATGTCTCTACATAAGATGATCCATCAGCTGCATAAGCCTTTACGAAATAAATGCCAGCAGAAGCTGATACGCTAATATCTTCAGATGAGTTTTGAGACAACAACACCTCACCTACCATATTGAGCACTTCAACCTTAACAATATCCTTGTCACTTATGATAGAAAACTTGCCGTTAGTTGGATTTGGAGCCAATTCAACACCTTTAACGCTACCAATTTTATTTTCAGTTACAGATACTGTACTTCTGAGTTTCTCTTCACGTTGATTATTGAAGAATTTGATCATCTCATCTGTGTATTCTGCGTTTACACCATGACCACCACTATGAGGATAATACTCAACATAAACGCCAGCTGCCTTCAAGTTGTTAGCAAATTTCTCACCCTCACATTGAGGTACGATATTATCTGCAGAACCATGAGCAACCATCACAGGAGCGTCTGTTTCATCAATAAATGTATTAGCACCTAGCAAAGCGTGTTTGTCTGGGCACTGTTGGTCGTTACAACCACCTACCATATCGTTTTCTGGAGCCATTTGGATAGGATTTCCGCAACCCTTATCACGGCAATCTACCGGTCCAGACCAATCACAAACGGCATCAACCCAACTGCTCTGATCAGTGTAGCTACCCAACTCACCTTCCATATCCATTGTAGCCGAGCCAACGGTATAATTCTTCTTTACATTTCTGGTAACACCCATTAAAGAAGCCAAGTGACCTCCAGATGAAAATCCAGAAATACCGATGAAGAAGGTGTCTACACCCAACTCTGCAGCATTACCTCGAAGATAACGTACTACGGCCTTGATATCCTGGATTTGGGCAGGATAAAGAGCATCACTGTATGTTCTGTGGTTAGGAGTAACAAAGATATAGCCTGCCTCCAATGCAGCCTTACCTACGGTACCCAAATCAGCAGAACCTTTACTGTTGTTACTACCCCAGGCGCTACCATAAATGTGAATAATCACATTGTGCTTTTTTTCGCCGTCATTAGGGAAATAGACATCCAATTTGTGACCGACATGATTATCACCCACATAATCGATATCCTTTTTAGAAGAGTAAGCGTTCAAATCGCCTCCAGTTTGTCCGCCACCAAATTGAGCATAACAACTCATGCTCAAGGAAATCACAAGAACTAAGAGATTTAAGTGTTTCATAAAAATTAAAAAATTAAAAATAAAGCCACATAAAAGGAAACATGGCTCTGAATTAAAAAAATATATTTAATAGTATCTATCTATTGCAAGCGACACCAAAGATAACGCAGAATGTTGCAGATAAATTTTTAAATTAAACATCATCCGATAATTTTCGAACGAACGGCTATATTTCTTCAACGAAAGTTTTTCTGAGAACAAAAAAGCGACTTATTGATCAAAATGCAGGCTATTAATTTGAAGACGATTATGTAAAACAGATCAAGAGAAAAAAAACGTGGACAGTTTAAACCACGAATTAGGGTCAGTAGAAATTTAGTGGGGAAAAGCATAAATATTGGCGTATAGGTCAAATTGCGTGGTATTTTCACTATACTAAGTGTCAATGGGTCAAATTGCGTGGTGACTTAAATGAAAATACGA
>JALNVE010000103.1 GCA_023227695.1 Paludibacteraceae bacterium | reverse complement strand
TTTTACGCTTGGCAATATCTCTCTTAATAGTTGATCTGTTTTCATTCCGCAAAGATAATGCTATTCATGAATTTTGGGGAATATTCTTGTCGCTATACCAACCCCACCTATCCGCTGATCCGCCATTTGTCTGTGATTATGAGACAAAAAAACAAATGCAGATAAATCATACTAGGTAGGTATGAAAACGAACTTCCAATTTTTTATATTTTTATATTTTGTATAAACAAATTTTTTATTTTGCTTTGTACTTGTATTTTACAATACAATTATAACGCTTGTTAGTTTATGATGCAACTACCAAATGTTGTAGTTATTTGTTTTGTTATTAGAAGCATTCCAAATGTATCGTTAGATGATTTGAGATGAGTTTTTGAGACATTTTTAGGAATTAAGTGAGAAAAATAACGGACTATCTGACAAAAAATAATCTTTTAAAAAGGTCAAAAAGGTGCCAAAGAATCAACGAAAACTATATTTGACTTATATGCAAAAAAGTTTGTTGGAAATTGAAATACCTTTTTAATGTCTATTGAAATAAGAAAAATAATGGATGAGACTCTATTTAGAAATGTAGGAGAAGATGGCTTTGTAAAGGCTCCAGATTACACCAAAGTTGAAGGGCTGGAAAACATGCTAGATATTATGAGTGATGTGGGACCTCACAATTCATACATTACAGACTATTATAAGAAAAGAATCCATTATATCTCCGAGGGTGCTACACGTTTATGTGGATACACAAAAGAGGACATAAAGAAATACGGTCAAGAAATTTATGACATGATGTTGCCTGAGGAAGATAAGCCTATCCTGAGAAAACAAGCTGATGCTTCTATGAAGATGATCAATTCTTTGTCTTCCGAAGAACGAGAACATTGCTCATTGTTTTATGATTTTGTTATGATTAGGAAGGATGGTAGAAGAATTTGCGTAACTCGACGTTTGCGTCCTTTCTTGTTTACGGATGATGGGAAAATGTGGCTTTCTCTTGCGTTTCTTAATTATTCTCCGAACAATAAAGTAAGTAAAATAACATTTAATTTAAAGGGACATGAGAAACGTATGGTGTATGATAGGGATAAAAATGTGTGGGAAGATTTGCCTCCGATAATATTGTCGGAAAATGAAAGGGATGCAGCAATAGAGCTATATCGAGGGTCTATGGACAAGCAGATTGCTGATATGCTTTTTGTGTCGAAAGATACCGTATCTTATTATAAGAAGCAATTGATGATAAAGACAAATTGTTCAACGATAAGGGGTGCGTTAGATTATCTCTACTATAATTGTATAATTTGATTTTACACAAGAATAGTTTTGGGAAAATTCAAACAGCGTCTTATATAATTTGTGAAATTGAAATAGGAGAGAAGTTGCCGCAGAAAAGGCCTTCTCCGGAAATAAACCAAAAGGAGACTTTGTCTCCTTTTTTTATTTGTATAGGGTTTGTTTCTTCTAATTGGAACTGCAAATCTCCATCTTTGTTGATTAGCAGATTCTTCTCTTTGATGTGAAATGGTACTAATATGCCATTGAGAAATTGAGTGGAAGAGGGTTCGGAAAGGACCTCATCTAAAGAGAATAGGTCGGTGAGAATGTTGTTCTCATCGACCTCTATAAATCCGTTTTTGATGTATTCGGTAGGCGAAATGAATACTATGTTTGCCGATAGTCTAACCATCGTTTATTTCTCGTTTTCTATCTCGTTTTTCTTTTTGTTTAATCTGGCAATCACAGAATCTTGGATAATCATGTATTGGTCCATATTCAATGTGTACCAAGTAAGCGCAGAATCAAAAAGAGCCTCAGTCACGCCGTTTTTCTCCAATACGTTGCAGTAATAGTACTCTTTCTTTACGCTATCAGGAAGTGTGGTTTTTTGGAGCGCGGCCTTTACGATGTACTGGTCGTATAGAATGTCACACATCTTTTCTTTCCCGATGACAGGCTCTCCTTTGTCTACCTTGCATGCTGATAAATACAAGACAAGAGACAGGGCAAGAACCAATTTGAAGTATTTATTGATTGTTGTTTTCATTCTTTTCTATGCTGTTTTCGTCGTTTTTATTATTGTCATTCTTTTCCTTCAAAATGCCGTTCATGTAATTTCTTTCGAAAAGAAGTATGATGAACACTCCGATACAGACGGCAGAGTCTGCGATGTTGAATACGGGATCGAAGAATGAGAATTCCTTGCCTCCAAAGAAAGGCATCCATGATGGCCATGTGGTATCTATAATAGGGAAGTAGAGCATGTCCACAACTTTTCCGTATAACAATGGTGCATATCCACCGTTTTCGGGTAAGAAATGGGCTAACTGGCCTGCGCTGCTATCGAACCATATCCCGTAGAATGTACCGTCTATAATGTTGCCTATTGCTCCTGCAAAAATCAGGGTAAAGGCTATGATGTATCTGGTTCGATATTGTTTTTTGATGATACGATAAAGGTAATATCCAATAAAACCAACGGCTATTATACGAAGAACGGAGAGTATCATTTTGTCGAAGAACTCGGCTCCAAATGCCATACCATTGTTTTCGATAAAAGCGATATAGAACCAATTCGTAACTTGGACGCTCTCTCCCAAAACGAAATGAGTTTTGACCCAAATCTTCGATATCTGGTCTATCAGTAAGATTCCTAATGTGATGGACGAAACTGTTATAAATCTGTTTCTGATCTCTTTTGTCATGTAATAAAACTAAAAAATTCGGCAGGTGCAAAGATACGCCTGCCGAATTACAAATTCTAAAAATAAAGTTTATTTAACTCCTTGATTTTTTGCATCGATACATAATGTAGCATGAGGCACTGCACGTAACCTCTCTTTTGGTATCAATTTGCCTGTTTCCCTGCAAATTCCGTAGGTCTTGTTTTCGATACGAATTAAAGCCGCTTGTAGGTGTTGAATGAATTTCATTTGTCTCTGTGCTAACCTTCCTGCTTCCTCCTTTGTCATTGTGGTCGCACCCTCTTCCAATACCTTAAATGTTGGGGAAGTGTCACTAGTGTCATTTCCATCCATATTTGTCAAGCATGCTTTAAGGCCTTCGTAGTCCTTCTCTGCCAACATAAGCTTTTCAAGTATGATTTGCTTGAATTCTTCCAGCTCAGCATCCGAATATCTAGTTTTTTCTGTCATAATCTTAAAATTTTAAGGTTTGCCAATAATTCTCAAAACGCTCCGATTCTGTAATACAAACCGATAACTTTGATGTGCGAAAATAGTCATTTGGGCGATATATGCAAATTTTTGGACCCTTTATTTATCAACATACCAGCCTTTTTTGCTGTATTTGAATCATAAAAAAGCGAGGACGTTAATTTCTTGCCTTTTTCGTTCCAATTGTCTTGAAGAAAACACTTGCTTTTCGGGCAAAACGGAATAGTAAAAGGACGGGATTTAAAGAAAGAACAGTCCGCCTCCGTCATATAGATAATTGTTGCAAAGGGAGATGCACTCTTTGCCCTCTTTTTCGATGAAAGAGACAAGACCTCTGCCGTCTTTGTGCCGAAGTGGATTTCCTAAGAAAAAGATTTTGTCGGCCTGCATACCGCAGGTGCCACCCAAGAAACCGTATTGGTGATTGACAATGCGAATCTCGTTAGGAGAGAAGAGAAAACTTACCAAGCCTTCTTTTTCTAAGGCTTTATGAATGCCGGGATCTGAGGTGATGAAATGTGTCTCGCTCAAGGCGAACATCGAACATCTGGTGTACGATTGAGGCAGGTTGATGAATCGTTTGCCTTTGTTCTTCTCCAAGACAAGCGGATCAGAAAAACCTTCTCTGTGTAGGAAAAGTTCGCGTGTTGAGATGCAGTTGTAGTAGCAGGAGTCGATCTGCTTGAATCCAATCTTTGATTTCCCTTTTTCGAAGGGAATGTTTTTCTCTAGAAGATATTTGATCAGTTGTTGAGGCGCATTGGGTGCTACGATGACACTTTTTTCGTCCTGATAGAGAAATATGTCGGGGTGACAGGAGATGGATTCGTAGGTGAGGCCTTCGCTTCGGAAGGGGAATACATCTTCGGCATAGTAGGCGAGCTTCTGCAGAATCTGCTCGTCAACGCGTGCGTCAACAATGACTGATCTTGATTTCATATTTAGACAGGGATTCGTCGCCTGAGATTTTCACCTCCAGCTTCTTGCTTTGGAAAAGATCTTTGTTGGAACCTTGGTAGCCCCAAACAAAGTTTACCTGATGTGGGTTGACGGTCAGCCTTAACTGCTCGTCATGACGCTCTTTCAACTCTCTTTCAAGGATGTCGCGCCAGATGGCACTCATCATCAGTTCCATAAACGATTTGTGGTAAGGTCCGGCCAAGAGCGATTTGTTATAGTCCAACTCCTCGGAAGGGTGAAGTCCTACGCGTAAGACTTTGACGTTGGCTTTTTCAAAGCGGAGGTAAAACTCTTTTGCCCAACTTACGGCCGTCGGAATGTCGAGCGGTTTGTAATGGCCCATCTCGTAGAGTTTGGCGAGCTGTGTGCCTTTGATTACGAGCGTAGGGTAGATGCGTGTATTATCGGCTCCAAGGCTGATGATATCGTCAACGGTCTTGCTGGAGCGTTCGTAGTTGTCTTGCGGCAGGCCGATCATCATCTGCAGACCGAGGTGAAATCCGTTTTTGAGAATCAGCTCGGAAGCTTGCCGGATGGCTTCGCTTTTGTGTCCGCGGCCCGAAGCTAGTAGCACGGTGTCGTCTGTAGACTGTGCACCTAGTTCGATGGTCTTCACACCGTAGCGTTTCAGCAGATCCAATATTTTTTCGTTGATGTAGTCGGGGCGTGTAGAGAGGCGAATGCCGTTGATCTTTCCGGCTTCTATATAGTTATAGGCAACGGAAAGGTATCGCTCCTGTAGGTCGTAAGGTATTCCGGTGAAGGAGCCGCCAAAGAAGGCAATCTCAATCTCCCTGCCGTCGTTCATAGTGGCCAGATGCGACTCGATGATGGCGGGAATATTTTCCGGCTGAGGAATGTCCTTCTGTCCGCTAATCTTCGACTGATTGCAGAAAATGCATTGGTGCGGACAAGCCAGCTCTGGAATAAATATCGGAATATTGGAGTGTTTCATCGCTTCGATGTTTTGATAGGCAAAGGTAGGGATTTTTGTAAACAATAGGAAGCTTACATGTAATCACATCTATCTCGAACCTTAGGTTACCAACATATTCTTTTTCTCTCGGGAATCACAAAGGCTGAGTAAATGTGCCAATACGCCTTGAGGGCTCGCCAAAAGTGGCGTGCTGGATGGCGTAAAAAACAGTTTTACCGTTCAAGCGAGGCACGAGCGCGTTTAAAACTGTTGTAGAGGCGCGATTTATCGCGACTTACAGTGCACACAGCGGCGGCTCTTTTTGATTTCATCCAAATTTCTCGGTCTCGGCATAATTGGAGCAAGCTCCATTCTGCGCTTGTCCTTACGAAATTTTGCCTACTTTTTCCAGCTGCAGGGAAAAAGTAGGGCCTGTCCGGCGAGGACATTAGTATAAAAACAACAGAGGCGGAACCAATGATTCCGCCTCTGTCAATTTATGGAGGTATTTATTAAGCCTTCTTTACTTCGATGCTAACTTTGAATTCGTCAAAGTCTAACTCAGTAGGGGTGGCAACCTTGTCTACCAATGTGATATCGTTGGCAAGAACCTGAGAAGCGATGTAATCCTTGAAGTCTGCAACGGCAGCGTTTACGTTGTCTGACTTCTCGATCATAACCAAAATCTTATCGGTTATTTCGAAACCGCTAGTTTTTCTTATGTTCTGTATACGGTTCACAAATTCACGTGCGATACCCTCTTTCTTAAGGTCTTCAGTGATTGTAACATCCAATGCGATGGTGATAGAGCCGTTATTGGCAACCAACCATCCTGGAATATCTTCTGAAAGAATCTCAACGTCGTCCTTGTCTACTGTGGCGTCTTCACCGTTGGCACTGATGACGTATTGACCTGCCTTCTCGAATTTAGCGATCTCCTCTTGAGAAAGCTCTTGAAGAGCTGCAGCTATAGACTTCATGTTCTTTCCGCATTTAGGACCTAACTTCTTGAAGTCTGGTTTTATTTTCTTAACAAGGATACCTGTAGAGTCGTCAACAAAGTTGATCTCCTTTACGTTCACCTCGTTCATGATCAAATCCTTAACGGCTTCGATGTTCTCCTGCTCGTGCTCTGCCAAGATAGGAATCATGATCTGTTGCAATGGTTGACGAACCTTGATGTTGACCTTCTTACGAAGAGCCAAAGTCATAGATGAAATATCTTGAGCAACTTGCATTCTCTCTTCCAATGTCTTGTCGATCAATGCCTCGTTGCATTTAGGGAAGTTAGCCAAGTGAACAGATTCACTCGTGTCTTTTCCTGTTACTGCTGTATTGAGGTCAAGGAACAACTTATCTGCATAGAATGGAGCGATAGGAGCCATCAAACGAGAAACCGTCTCCAAACAAGTGTAAAGAGTCTGGTAAGCAGCAAGCTTATCGTCGTCCTTTCCACCCCAGAAACGTTTACGGTTAAGACGAACGTACCAGTTACTCAAGTTATCTGTAACGAAATCTTGGATGGCACGGCCGGCTCTTGTTGGCTCGTAATCGTTCAAGCAAGCATCAACCTCCTTGATAAGTGAGTTGAGCAGAGAGATGATCCATCTGTCAATCTCAGGACGCTTAGCCATTGGAACGTCTGGCTGGCTGTAGTCGAACTTGTCTACGTTTGCATATAGAGCGAAGAATGAGTAGGTGTTGTAAAGTGTTCCGAAGAACTTACGTTTAACCTCCTCAACGCCTTCTGTATCAAATTTCAAGTTATCCCAAGGAGAAGCGTTAGTGATCATGTACCAACGTAATGGGTCAGAACCGTATTTCTCGATGGTTCCGAATGGATCAACTGCGTTGCCCAAACGTTTAGACATCTTGTTGCCGTTCTTGTCCAAAACCAAACCATTGGAGACAACAGCCTTAAATGCTACACTGCCTTTGATCATTGTAGAGATAGCGTGTAGGGTAAAGAACCATCCACGTGTCTGGTCAACACCCTCTGCGATGAAGTCAGCTGGGTAGTAATCGCCCTTGTCAATCAAATCCTTGTTTTCGAAAGGATAGTGTTGTTGAGCGAAAGGCATTGCACCAGAATCGAACCATACGTCTATCAAGTCAGCCTCACGTTTCATTGGCTTGCCGCTGTCAGAAACCAAGATGATGCTGTCGATATATGGGCGGTGCAAATCGATATTCTTAGGATCGTAATTCTCTTTTGAATAATCTCCAACCTTGAAATTCTTCCAAGGATTCTCTTTCATGAATCCAGCCTTGATTGACTTGTCAATCTCCTCGAAGAGTTCAGCTATAGAGCCGATGCACTTCTCCTCAGTTCCCTCTTCTGTACGCCAGATAGGAAGTGGAGTTCCCCAGTAACGGGAACGAGAAAGGTTCCAATCGTTCAAGTTCTCCAACCATTTGCCGAAACGACCGGTACCAGTAGATTCTGGTTTCCATTTGATGGTCTTGTTCAACTCGATCATCTTGTCGCGGGCTTTGGTAGAGCGGATGAACCAGCTATCCAAAGGGTAGTAAAGTATTGGCTTGTCCGTACGCCAGCAGTGTGGGTAGTTGTGGACGTGCTTCTCTATCTTGAATGCTTGGTTGTTGACCTTCATATCCATACAGATGCTGATGTCCAAAGTCTCATCTTTGTCTGTAAGTTTAGGGTCGTAGGTGTTCTTTACAAAACGACCTTCAAATTTATTATAAGCTTCTACGTCGATGTGTGTCTTTACGTACTCAGGGTCAAGATCTGAAACAAGGTAGAACTTACCAGTCAAATCCACTGATGGACGCAAGTTTCCGAATTTATCAACCAATTGAAGAGGAGGGATACCAGCAGCTTTGGCTACCTTGGCATCGTCGGCACCGAATGTCGGTGCGATGTGTACGATACCGGTACCGTCTTCTGTTGTGACATAGTCGCCAGGGATGACGCGGAATGCTTGGTCTGCGTTTTCTGGAGTGATCCACTTCATTAACTGCTCGTACTTCATGCCTACGAGATCAGTTCCATTATATTCAGCTACGACTTTGAAAGGAACGAGCTTTTCGCCTGGTTTGTAATCTTCCAAAGCGATATCTGCAGCTTTAGGATTGAAGTGCGCGCTTACCAGGTCTTTTGCCAGAACGTAAGTTGAAGGTTGACCTGTGTAAGGATTATAAGACTGAACGGCTACATATTGGATGTTTGGACCAACGCAAAGAGCTGTGTTGGAAGACAAAGTCCAAGGAGTTGTTGTCCAAGCCAGGAAATACGGAGTTCCGAATTTCGTCATCTCAGGCTTAGGGTCCAACATCTTAAATTGCGCAACAACCGTCGTGTCCTTCACGTCACGGTAGCAACCGGGTTGGTTCAACTCGTGAGAGCTAAGACCTGTGCCGGCAGCAGGTGAGTAAGGTTGGATGGTGTATCCCTTATATAGATAACCGTTGTTGTATAATTGCTTTAATAAGTACCAAAGAGTCTCGATATACTTGTTGTCGTAGGTGATGTATGGGTTCTCGAGGTCAACCCAGTAACCCATTTTGCGGGTAAGGTCAGCCCACTCTTTTGTGAACTTCATCACATTTTTTCTACAAGCAGCGTTGTAGTCGTCAACAGAAATTTTCTTTCCGATGTCCTCTTTTGTGATGTCTAACTCTTTCTCCACACCGAGTTCAACAGGAAGTCCGTGGGTATCCCATCCGGCTTTACGTTTTACGTGAAAGCCTTTCATTGTTTTGTATCTGCAGAAAATATCCTTGATGGAACGAGCCATTACGTGGTGAATGCCCGGCATTCCGTTTGCAGAAGGAGGTCCTTCATAAAATACGAAGGATGGTGCACCTTCGCGAGTAGATATACTTTTATGGAACACGTCTTTTTCGTCCCATTGTTTCACAACCTCTTTGTTGATATCTGAGAGGTTAAAGTTGCTGTACTCCGCAAATTTTTTACCCATTATATGTTGATTTTCTGTTGTTTACTTTTTAAATAAGAATAAAGAACTTACCATCCTTCACATTATTCAGTGCAAAGTTATAAAAAAAATGGATAGCACGTATAAATCATGCCTTTGGTTCTGAATTTTAGGAAAGAGATTAGAAAATTAGAATGGATTCTTTTGATTTTCTTTTAAAGAAAGTTTCTTGTAAAATCAATAGGAAAGAGTGATGAGAATGACTAAACAAATACTACTTTTGTAACCGTATTAGTGTTTGGGTGAAAATGATTTAGGTGTTGCTCTTTAATTATTCTTAGTTGAATGAATTATCATAAAAAAGCAATTTTGTGGACTGTTCTGTCCTCATTCGTGTTGATTGGATGCACCAATCAAGGTTCTCCATCGAATAAAAGCGAACAAAACAAAGAGGTTAAAGCAGTTGATTCAACAGCAGCAGCGGTTGATTCTTCTGTGGTGAAGTCGGATTCTATTGTAGCAGATAGTGTTGTCGTTACAGAAGAGCCCAAAGATTTAATTGTAAATTTTGCTTGTGATACAATTCAGGGCAAAGTGACGAGAAGGGCCCATCCTCCTGTTAAAGGTATATATGTTTCCGGACCGATTGCGGGTCACCATCGTTTCAAAGATTTGTTGAGAATGGTGGATAATACGGAACTGAATGCCATGGTTATCGATGTGAAAAACGATAACGGTGAGGTGACCTATAAAATGGATTGTGGTTTGGTAAATGAGTTGGGTGTTTCAAGACGTTATATACGCGATATTCATGCGTTGTTGGATACTCTTCATAAAAAGGGCATTTATGTTATAGGTCGAGTCGTGACTTTCCGTGACCCGATGCTTTCTCAGAAAAAACAATCTTGGTGTGTACATCGTAAGGATGGTTCAATATATAAAGATA
>JALNVE010000102.1 GCA_023227695.1 Paludibacteraceae bacterium | reverse complement strand
CTTACTACCGCAAGCTTAAAGCTCATCGGGTAGTCTTTTTGTGAACGTCTAACGTACTGTCTTTCTTTTCCTTTCATATTCGTTACTTTTTTGTTGTAACGCTATTTCAGGACGTGACATTTTTTACATAAAAAAGGCCATTTCATGTATTGCTATGAAATGGCCTTGTGATGTTTTCTCCTTTATTCAAAGTTGAATGAAAGCATGAAAATTCTTGAAGTTAGTTTTGAAATCACGTTGGTGTATTTCAAATCTTTTTCATTCACTATTTCTGGACGATCGCGGTCTAACATGTCGTTAAGTCCGATGAACATTTTTAATTCTGGAGCCAATTTGAAATAGGGCATATATAAATCGCAACCGATACCGAATTCAATTCCAAAATCAATTTTCTTTAAGAGAACAGGATCCTCGGTCTTACGAGCCAAATCCCAGGTGGCGCTTGCTCCACCTAATAAGTATGGACGGTAATTGCCAGATCTTTGACCTCTGAATTTCAATAATAATGGAAAATTGATCAGACTGGATTTTACAGTTGCTGTTTGTTCTGCTATGTTTCCTTCGTTGTCCGTATATTTCAAAGTTCTGTCTCCAAAAAGAAGAGCAGGAGTGAAACGAAGATTTAAATATTCAAAAATACGGAGGTCGCTGATGATTCCGACTGTGAATCCAGCAGAATAATCAGGTTGATCGGCAAACCAAACCTTACCTTCGCTATCGACAACTGTAGAACCATAATTGGTGACGTTGAAGTCCATTGTGTTCAGTCCTAATATGAAACCGAAGTGATAACGTTTGTTGTCGACGTAAATCAAATTCTGTACTCTTCCTAATCCTGAGTATTGAGCATTGACTGTGGTTGTCAATGTGAGTAGCATGATTATGCTTAATATAATCTTTTTCAAAACTTTGAAATCTTTGATTTTAATAAATAACGCAGACTTTACTTTTTTATTTTTTGAAAATCATCACATTCTGTAAAAATAAAGCCTTTTTTCAAGTCGCAAATTTACAATCTTTTTGTGAGTGTTCGAAGAGAAGAGCGTTTAAAGTTCCTAAATAGTTGAATTTACGAAAGATATGTTGGTTGTTGTTGCTTTTTTTATTTGATTGATAATGAAAAAGTTTTGGAAGGAAATTTAGAAGTTGTTGCAAATTTTTTAGATGAGTTTTTGATACATTTTTGTCGTTTTGTGAGAAACTAGGGAGCTGTCGGACCCATTAAATTGTTATAAATCTATCCAAAGGCACTCAAAAGATCAACGGAAACTACAAATTTGGTTTTTGTACAAAAATAGTTTGTACGAATTCAAAACAGAGCGTCATACGTATGACGTGTATTTAAATGTTGAATATCAAAAAATTAGCTTTGGTTTTAAGTTCTTTTCTTTACCTTTTGAAACTTTATCACTTTTTTCTCATACGTTTTTTTCTTTTTGCTCGTTAATAATATGAATTTTGTTGTGTGGATATGAAAGTGAGTTTCATGATCAAGTTTTGTGAGCATTTATTAATTAAAAAAATGGGATTTTTGTATCTTTGCAAAATATAATTTGGCATAGTACTTAATCTTAGCAAAAAATATGTTCGAGTATATAAGTGGGAAAATATCTGAAATAACTCCAACCTATGCGGTTTTGGAATGCAATCAAATAGGATATTTAATTCATATTTCATTAAATACTTACGCTACTTTGGAAAATAAAGATAGCGCAAAGCTTTATGTGTATGAGGCAATTCGTGAAGATGCGTTTACCTTGTATGGATTTGCAGAGAGGGATGAACGTCAGTTATTTTTGCTGCTTATTTCTGTTTCTGGTATTGGAGCCAATACTGCGAGAATGATTCTTTCTTCTTTTACTGTTTCTGAGCTGAAAACGGTTATTGCATCCGATGATGTAAATCAGCTCAAGGGAGTTAAGGGCATTGGTTTAAAAACCGCCCAACGAATCATTATCGATTTGAAAGATAAGATAAAAGTCTCTGAAGCTGATTTGACGGCTAAGGGTGCGGTTGGTATGTCGAGGGCAAATAAAGAGGAGGCAGTTGCAGCCTTGGTAATGCTAGGTTTTGCACAGCCAGCTTCTGTCAAAGTAATTGACAAAATTTTGGATGAAAGTCCAACATTACCTTTGGAAAAGATTATCAAAGAGGCGTTGAAACACATGTGATGAGTCATTTAATTCATTTGTTTATATAAAATTGTAGGTTAATTAAATAATTTCCTGTCTTGAAAAAGAAAATAAGTCAGATTGTTTTTATATGCATGCTGCTATGTGGCGTGATTATGTTCTCAACCTATGCCCAGCAGGCAGGTGGAACTGATCTGTCTGGTGGCATTGGCGTTTCGGATTCTACCCAAAAAGATTCTCTTCGAGCTGAGGCCTCTGATAAGAATGCAAAGTATGATACAATGCCTCTCCGTTATCCTTTGAAAAAGACGGAGGTCGTTACGTACGATGAATTACAGAACAATGTTTCACCTGCTGACGTTCGTACACCTGAAAATGTAGATCAGAGTGTTGAATATGATCCTAATACTGGCTTATATGTTTTTACAACAAAGGTGGGAGATATGGATGTGTCTACGCCTTTCGTGTTGAATGAGAATGAATATAGCGACTATGCTTTGCAACAGTCGATGAATTCGTATTGGGCTGAGAAAAATAAAGCAAATCAAAATGGAAAAGATGGCGATTTCAATCTGAGCGACATGCAGATTGGAATAGGTCGTGTTGGAGATAAAATCTTTGGACCTGGCGGAGTTCAGCTAAAAACGCAAGGATCTGTGGATCTGACTTTTGGCTTTAAAATTTCAAACAGAGAAAATCCTACGATTCCAGAAAGAAACAGGACGAATACTGTTTTCGATTTTGATACTAAAATTCAGTTGAGTGCTAATGGTAAAGTAGGTGATCGCCTTAGCTTTACCATGAATTATAACACAGAGGCTTCTTTTGATTTCGACCAGAAGTTGATCAATCTCTGTTATGAAGGAAAAGAAGATGATATCATCAAAAGAATTGAGGCCGGAAATGTTAGTTTGCCTTTGTCAACTCAGTTGATTAAAGGAGGAACAGCATTGTTTGGTATCCGTACTGATTTGCAGTTTGGTAAGTTAAAGGTTTCCGCTATCGCATCTCAACAGGAGTCTGAGTCGAAGACTATTAATACGCAAGGTGCTCAAACAACAGAGTTTTCGGTTAATGCAACTAACTATGATGAGAATAGACACTTCTTCGTTTCAGAGTATTTCTATAATAATTATGATGATTGGGCAAAAAATCTTCCTAATCCACAGTCAGGAATTGTAATTAATAAGATTGAGGTTTGGGTAACCAACCGTTCTTCTTACGAAAAACAAAGCCGTAATATTGTTGCATTCACTGAATTAGGTGAGCATTATAACGATAAGAGAAAGAATCCGTTTAATGATACCTCCTCTTATTCTTTATATTCTCAGATCAAATATGATCCAACTGTGAGAAGTTATGAAACGGCTACAGATGTTTTGGAATCAGCTCCATATAATTTGGAATCAGGAAGAGATTTCGAGAATGTAAATAGTGCAAGACTTTTGGAACCTTCTGAGTATACCCTTAACTCTCAGATGGGTTTCTTGTCATTAAAGAGTACGCTTGCTAACGATGATGTTTTGGCAGTTGCATACGAATATACTAAAGGCGGTAAGACGTATAAAGTCGGTGAGTTTTCTACTGATGTTTCAAAAGATACAACGACTTCTGCTAAGCGAACTCTTTTTGTGAAATTGTTGAAGGCAACCTCTTCAACCCCGAGTTATGCACATTTGTGGAAGTTGGCCATGAAGAATGTCTATTCTTTGGGTGCTTATAATTTACAACAAGAAAAATTTCAGGTTGAAGTTAACTACTATTATCAGAATGATTCTGTTTCGACCTATATGACTTATATTCCAGAAATCGGCAACAAGAAATTGTTGAGGGTTTTGAATCTGGACCGTTTGAATAAACGTCAGCAGGCAATCCCTGATGGCTATTATGACTTTGTTGAGGGTTATACGGTTTATGCATCGAATGGACGAATCATCTTCCCAAGTACCAGACCGTTTGATACCGGTTTGATAAGAGGTTATGGAATGGGTAATTCACCGTTGGTTAAGAAATATACATTCCCTGAATTATACGACTCAACTTTAACGGTTGCTAAACAGTTCACTGAAAAGAATAAGTTTGTCTTAACTGGAAAGTATAAATCTTCATCCGGCTCTGAGATTCGTTTGGGTGCGACAAATGTACCAAGAGGATCTGTTCGTGTGACAGCTGGAGGTAGGACATTGGAAGAGGGATCAGGTTTTACGGTAGATTATAACTTAGGTATCGTAACCATTTTGGATGATGTGGCTTTGGAATCTAATTCTCCAATCAGTGTTTCATTGGAAAGCCAGTCGTTCTTCAGTATGCAGCGTAAATCTTTGGTCGGAACACATGTTGAGTATGCTATAAATGATGAGGTTACCATCGGTGGTACAATCATGCACTTGTCTGAAAAACCATTGACAACGAAAGTAGGTTATGGCGAAGAGCCTATGTCAAATACGATCTGGGGATTGAATGCAGCCTACAAAACAGATGTGGATTGGTTGACAAATTGGGTAGACAAAATTCCGTTGGTAGATGCAAAAGCTCCATCTTCATTCGCGATTTCTGGAGAGTTTGCTCAGTTGATTCCAGGACACTCAGATGCAATCGATCAGGAAGATCAAGGCGTTTCTTATATAGATGACTTTGAAGGAACGAAATCATCCATTAATATTATGCATCCATCAGGATGGGCATTGGCAAGTACTCCAAAACAGTTTATCCGTCAATCTGATCCATTCTGGGGTAACTATTTAAGTGGTACAGATTTGACGAATATTGGTTATGGATTGAATCGTTCTCAATTGGCTTGGTTTTATATCGATCAGATATTCACAAACAATACAAAGAGTGATGAAACTCCGTCTCATATCTTTAATGATAAAGATCAGTTGTCAAACCACTTCGTAAGAGCTGTCCATGAGCAAGAAATTTATCAGAACAAGGAGGCTATTTATGGTCAGCCTACTACAATCCAAACTTTAAACTTGTCTTATTATCCAAAGGAGAGAGGTCCTTATAACTTGGATGTTGATGGTATGGGTTCTGATGGTTATTTGTTGAATCCGGAAGACCGTTGGGCTGGTATCATGAGAAAGTTGGATAACAGTAACTTTGAGAATTCAAATATTGAGTATATAGAATTCTGGATGATGGATCCATTTGTTTATGCAACTGATCCTAATTATAATACTAACCGTATGGCTAATGGAGCTACAGTAAGTGGTCAGTTGGTCTTTAACTTGGGAGATGTCTCAGAGGATGTGCTTCGTGATGGACGTATCTCTTTTGAGAATGGATTGCCAACAACATCTAATCAGACTGCTGTTGATACTACTGTTTGGGGTCGTGTTCCAAAGATACAGGCTATCACTAACTCTTTCGATATGTCGAATGTGGAACAACAGGATCTTGGTTTGAACGGCTTGTCTACTGCTGAAGAGTTCAATTATTTCACATATAGAAAATATGTAGAGGGAGTTCGTTCTAAGTTGATACCTTCTGCTGTGCAACGCATGAATGAAGATTTTTTCTCTCCATTAGCTGACCCAGCAGGTGATAATTTCCATTACTTCAGAGGTTCTGATTATGATGACAAGCAAGTCTCTGTTTTGGACCGTTACAAGTATTTTAACGGAATGGAGGCTAACTCTTCCACTTCAGGTAGTGACTATACCACTTCATCAACAACCTATCCAAACACTGAGGATATTAATGGTGACCGTACAATGACAACAAAAGAGCAGTATTACTCTTATGCGGTTGATATTGATCCTAATATGTTTAAGAAAGAGAATTGGGAGAGAAATCATATTGCCAGTGTAGTTGAGTCTAGCGTTGAATTAAGAAACGGAGAGAATTCAACTATTAAGTGGTATCAATTCAAAATTCCTGTACGTACTCCAGATTCTAGGATAGGTGGTATTTCTGACTTCCGTTCAATTCGATTCATCCGTATGTATATGACAGGATTCCAAGATGAAACACATTTGCGTTTTGGTGCTTTGTCTCTTGTTCGTACAGATTGGCGTGTGTATGAGAACAGTGATAAATTGGTGGATAAGAATGTAACAGGTTTGAATGGCGATGGTAAGTTGGAAGTTTCTGCTGTCAATATAGAAAATGATGGCAAGAGAGTTCCTGTTAATTATGTTTTGCCTCCAGGCATTTCAAGGGAGATAGATCCAAGTGAGACTCAGGTTCGTCAGGAGAATGAGCAGTCTATGTCATTGAAGGTGGATAGTTTGGAACCGAAAGATATTCGTGCGGTTTACAAATTGACTAACTTGGATATGCGTAAGTATGATCGTTTGAAAATGTATGTCCATGCAGAAAACCAAATCGGAAGTGCAGACCTGAAAGATAATAGAATGTCTTTGTTTATTCGTGTTGGTTCTGACTTTACTGAAAACTACTACGAGTATAAAATTCCATTGGTGTTAACTCAAGAGGGTGCTGTTACAGCCGAAGAGGTTTGGCCTGTGGATAATAATGTTGACTTCGATTACGATTTGTTTACCGATTTGAAGCTTGAACGTGATAGAAAGAAAGTATCAGGCGCTGCTAAATATAGCGAACGATATTCGAAGATGGATGGTAATAATATGGTTACCGTTATAGGAAACCCTTCTATCGGAGAGGTTTCAGCAATGATGATTGGTGTTGAGAACGATGATAACGTTTCTCATAGCGTTGAGGTTTGGGTTAATGAGTTACGCATGTCAGGATTTAATGAAGACGGAGGCTGGGCAGCTTTGGCCAATATGGGAATTGTATTCTCCGATCTTGGTTCTTTGAGCTTAGGAGGACATGTGGAGACTGTTGGTTTTGGCGGCATTGATCAAAATGTAAACGAACGTAATACCGATGATTTCTATGAGTATAATATGTCGGCTGCTATTCAGTTAGGTAAATTCTTCCCAGAAAAGGCAAAGGTTAACTTCCCTGTTACATATACCTACTCTAAGCAGATTACCAGACCTGAGTACGATCCGTTGAATACTGATATTAAGTTGGATCAGTCTTTGGATAATCAAGATTCAGAAGCGAAACGCGATTCTGTTGAGGAGATGGCGATTACTCAGACAACCTATAAGAGTTTGACTCTTTCTAATGTTCGTGTAGGTATTGCCAGCAAGACTCCTATGCCATACGACCCGGCTAACTTCTCATTCAGCTTAGGTTATAATGAGACTTATGAAGAGTCTCCGGAGACTCAGTATTCGGTGAATCAGAATCATACCGGATCATTCAATTATGTGTATTCTCTTAATCCGAAACCGGTTGAGCCTCTGAAAAAAGCAAAGATCTTCAAATCGAATTATTTGAGATTGTTACGAGAATTCAATTTCTATTATTTGCCTACTCAGATTGCTTTCAGTACAACGATGAATAGGCATTATGAGGAGATTCAGGCTCGTAATTATACTTATCAGATAGAGAAAGATACAACGTTCCCATTCTTGACATTCGATAAGGATTGGACTTGGGATCGTACTTCTGACATCAAATTCAATTTGATGAAGAGCTTGAAGTTGAATCTCACAACTTCGATGAACTCTGAAATTCCTGAGTTGATTAAAGACTCGGCTGGCTATCATAATATTCCTATCAATAGGGATTATTTGTTAGACTGTGGTCGCGATGATTGGTATGAGATGTGGAAGGACACGGTATGGCATGGCATCAAACAATTCGGTATTCCTGTGGCTTACGAACAGAGATTCTCAGCATCATATAATATACCGATCAATAAGTTGCCATATTTAGATTGGATCACATCCAATGCACAGTATTCTTCTCAGTATAGTTGGGATAAGGGAGCTGTGTTGACTTTGGGCGAAGCTCCAACTACAGGAAATGTTGCTATCAGTGAGCGTACTTGGAATGGTGATGTTCGCTTTAATTTTGAGTCTTTATATAATAAGTCTTCGTATCTCAAAGATTTGAATGACAGATTTTCTTCAAGAGGTGCTAACAATAGAGTGAAAAATAAGGATAATAAAGATAATAAGCCAAAAAATTACGAACGAAAGAATCTTCGTTTGAAGAAAGATAATGAGACAAAGATTTCCCATAGGTTGAATACTTCAAAACTTAATGTTGTAGTAACTGATGCCGATGGTAAGATTTATCCTGTAAGTTACAAGGTGAGCGATAACAATACGGTTTTGATCACATCTACGGAGGATGTATCTAACTTGAAGTTGAAGATTACTCCTGTAGAAAAGGATCGTACTGTAATGGATGATGTTCTTGATGTTTCTGTTCGTATGTTAATGATGGTTCGTAACGTTAGTTTGAACTATCGTCATGGTGAAATCCTGAATTTGCAAGGTTTCATGCCGAATACAGGCTTCTTCGGACAGAATGGCTCAGCTCCTGGATATGACTTTACTTTCGGTTTCTTCAAGACGGATGAGTATTTGAATAAAACGTACGCAAAAGAGTGGATGCTTCAGGATACAAATGTGGTTAATCCTATAATTCATACTGTAACTCAGGATTTCCAAATCAAGACTCAGTTGAGCCCATTCTCAGGCTTGAAAATCGATTTGAACGGGGCATGGGCTAAGAGCAAATCTACTGAGATTTACTACATGTTCGATGGTCGTCCAGAAACATACGGTGGTACTTATACTCGTACTCATATGGCTCTTAAGACGGCATTCCGTTCTCCCGCTCTTAATTCAGAAACCTTCAACGATTTCTTGAAGAACAGAAAAATTATTCAAGGTCGTGTTCGTAGAGATTTCATGAACAAAATGAAGAATGAGGGTCTTCCTTATGATCCAGGACGTGTATATGTAAATGAGAATTCAGGTGATGTTTTGATCCCTGCTTTCCTTTCTGCATATTCAGGAACTAGTGCATCATCTGCAGATTTGGATTTATTGCCTAACATTCTTTCAATTTTGCCAAACTGGAAGGTGACATACGATGGTTTGTCTCGTTTGCCATTCATTAGAGATCATTTCAAGTCTGTCAATTTGAATCATGGATATAAGTGTACATACAATGTGAATTCTTTCGCATCTCAGACCAACTGGACACCAATCGTCTCTAATTATGGTTATTCAATCTCCGAAGATTATTCTGACTTCGATGTTGTGACAGGAGAAGATTATATTGGTAGTGTGAATATGAACGAGGCATTCAATCCGTTATTTGGTTTCGATGCAAGTTTGAAAAACAGTTTGTCGTTCAAGGCAGAGTTCCGAAAGTCTCGTACAGCTCAATTGGATGTTCCAGGCAATCAGATTGTAGAGTCTTATAGTAATGAATATGTATTTGGAACTGGTTATAGAATTGACGATTTCGGCATGATCATCAATCTAAATAATAACAAGCAGAAGAAGATTAAAAATGATTTGAATCTTCGTGTGGATCTCTCATGGAAAAACACAGATGCTTATATTCGTGTTATTGAGGATGAATATTCCCAGTTGAGTAGTGGTTTGAAATCATTTATTATCAAGTTCTCTGCTGAGTATGTCTTCAGTGAGATGTTGAATATTAGATTCTATTATGACCGTACAGCAAGTACACCAAAGGTATCACAAGGATATCCAACAGTAAATACAGACTTTGGTCTAGGCTTTAGGTTCTTGTTGACCAGATAAAACATTGTTTATATCAAGTCCTAAATAAGCGTTACAGGTTTTATTGGACAAACATACTATGATTTGTATTTTTTTATTTTGACAAATGACTGTTGGTGCATCTGTTCTGGAGTCAAATAAGAGCAGGACAAATGAGGTCTCATTGTGTTGTAAGTTCTTATT
>JALNVE010000101.1 GCA_023227695.1 Paludibacteraceae bacterium | reverse complement strand
TGAATTATGAAATAAAAAATGAAAATATTTTATATGAAAAAATATTAAATGCTAATCTTTTTGCGGGACTTTTTGAGCAAGATTTTGAATCAAATTTTGAGCACCCTACCCTTCAGGGTCCTGCCGCGGCAAATCACTCATATTTCCCCGGCTATTACTATGTAGCCGCCTTCGCGGCTGTTTTAACCATCATGTTTTTTGAACCAAGTTTTGAACACCCTAGCTGTAATCCCCCAAAGTGGCAACTTTTGAGGATTATATATGCGGAATGTGTTTTGACAGCTTCTTTGTTTTGCGTTGTCACATGAAATTTTTTGAAGAACTACTGACATACTGTTGTCACTTGGACCTATTTACTTTGCTGCTGTTAATATGAAACTAAAAAAAAAACAGACATGGAAATAAAACAGGTGGACAAAACAAAAGTCATCAAATTTACAACTAGGGCAACGCTCAAAGATTTGAACCAATATACGGGCGTTATGCCTGCCCGTCTGACGGAGGCGGCGCAGAAATTGGGAATCGCTACGGGCGAACCTCAAATTTGGCAATACACGGGTTCGGATGGAAATCCAGACACGGAGTTCTCGTTGGAGATTTGCATCCCGATTCGTTCTTTCACGGGAGATCCTTCTCCGTTCGTTTTTGATGAACTTCCGTCTCTCCGTTGTATAAGCCAATTGCATAAAGGGCCTTGGATGGAGTTGGGAAAAACGTATCAGAACATAATGGAGGAGTTGCTCAAAAAAACGATAGATTTTAAACCGATTACTCGTGAGATTTACATAAATTGCGACTTCGAAAATCAACAAAACTGCATCACTGAGGTACAGGTTGTATTGAAAAACTAAGAAATAAACAGAAATATGGAAAAACTAGAGAAAGAACAATTAGTCGCTTATTGCGGACTTTACTGTGGAAACTGCGGGAAATTTCAGAAAGGCAAATGCCCTGGCTGTGCCAAAAACGAGAAAGCTTCATGGTGTAAAATCAGAACCTGCTGCATGGAGAACAAATATGCCACTTGCGCCGATTGTGCTACTATGACGCCTCGCTCTTGCAAGAACTACAACAATCTGTTCGCCAAGTTTTTTGAAGTGGTGTTTAAGTCTGACAGAAAAACGTCTGTTGAGTATATCAAAGAACATGGAAGGGAAGCCTTTGCCGATTTGATGATTGATCAAAACCAGATGGTGATCAAGAAACAGAAGAAATGAATCGCTTAGACCGTTTGCATGCCATATTGATTCAGCTGCAAAGCAAGAAGATAGTTAAAGCGCAGGAGATTGCCGACCGTTTTGAAATCAGTTTGCGAACGGTTTACCGTGATGTCAAATCGCTAGAGGAGAGTGGTGTCCCGATTGGTGCCGAAGCAGGAATTGGCTATTATCTGTCTGACAATTATAATCTGCCTCCGGTTATGTTTACGCATGAGGAGGCGGCTGCTCTTATTTTTGGCGAAAAATTGGTCGAGAAGATGAGTGACCTCCGTGTCCGGAAAGATTTTGAATCTGCTGTCATGAAAATTAAGGCCATTCTTCGACCTACTGAAAAAGATCTTTTCGAAAAACTGCACAACCATATAGCCGTCTATAATGGAGCCCGTTTGGAAGAAACCCGCTCGTCGTTCCATCTATATGAGCTTCAACATGCCATTGCCAACAAACAGGTGCTGAGAATCTGTTATCAGTCGCAAAACGCAGATGTTCCTCAGGAGAGGGAGGTGGAAGTTATCGGATTGTGTAACTATTCGAACCATTGGCATCTGATTGCATGGTGTAGGTTGCGTGCCGATTATCGTGATTTTAGGGTAGACCGTATCCTTGCGCTGACTGCGATTGACGACTATTATCAGGACAATTCACATCTTTCGTTGGAAGAGTATATGCAGTCTCAAATGCCTTCGGCAGACGCAGAACCCAACATCTCTATGGTTGTCCATAAAGATAGACGAAAGTATATGGGAGATACGAAGTTCTGGTATGGATTTTTGAAAGAGGAGGAGGTCGACGAAAATCATGTCCGGATGTGTTTTGTCAACAATGAGTTGAAGGGCTTTGCGGCGTGGGTCTTGAATACGGGTTGTCAGGCTCGGATAGAGAAACCGGCAGAGTTGTTGGATATTGTCAGAGATTATGTAAAACAAGCGGTAAAAACTTATTTAGAATAAAAATGGAAAATAAATTTACATGTTGTGGCTGCGATTGCAGCAAATTGCCCTGTTACAAGAAAGAGTGTAAAGGGTGTGAGGCCGAATGCGGAAAAATATTTTGGTTGAAATATACCCAACATTCTGTTTGCCCTATTTTTGAGTGTGTAAAAGAGAAGGGATACAAGAATTGTTCTGAGTGCTCGGAGGCTCCGTGTCACCGTTTTTTTGACCTTCGTGACCCGAATATGTCTGAAGAAGAACATAACAAGTATGTCCAAAGGCAGATGGATAATTTGAAGTCATTAAACAATAACAACCAATGAAGATGCTGAAATATATTATTCTCGCACTTTTGGTGATTGCTGCCCTGCTGTTGGCAGTGTATGCCTATTATGGTGGTTTCAGTGAAATCCAGTTCCGAAAGGTGACAAGGGATGCTGAAACTTTGGTCTATGAGGAGATGAAGGGAGACTATAGCCAGTGTGGCCCCGTGATGGACCGTGTCTACTATTCGCTCTTGAATGATTATAAGGTTCAGACATATAAAGGGTTTGGCCTTTATTATGATAATCCGAAAGAGGTGGCCAAAGAAAATTTACGTTCCGATATTGGCTGCCTGCTGGAAAAAACAGATACGGCAAAAATAGCGTCAATAGGTCAGAAGTTTAAGGTGAAGACCTACGAAGGCGGCGATTTTATAGAAACACAATTTCCGAATAAGGGAATGGTTTCTGTTATAGTTGGTGTCATGCGTGTTTATCCGACATTGGATGCTTATATGAAGGAGTCTGGGTATGTCAGTAAGGATGCCATCATGGAGATTTATGATACGCCAAACAAGACCATCACCTATAGGGTGAGGATATCTTCCTCTCCGGCTAAATGAAGGCAGTTGACGTTTCTGAAAGTAGGGAAAAGAGAAGAGATGGAGGTATGATCCGTCTCTTCTCTTTTTTGTTAGTACCAATGTGTTATGGGGCTTGTCTTTCCCTTTCTTTGATGAATTTGCAAGAGTTGTTTTTTGCTTTATTTGAATAGGAAACGCTGATGTCGTCGAATTTTTTGAAATGAAGTTTGGATTGCTGATTCCTCTATTTTTTAATTCCAATTTTATTGATTAATTTTGAGCCTAATTTAGGATAAAAATATTTTCAGAACAGTGCTATTCAGAGATGTATATGGTCAAGATGCAGTCAAACAGACGTTAATTCGCGCTGTTGATGAGAATCGAGTACCTCATGCTATTCTGCTGAGTGGTTCGCAGGGAACTGGGAAATTGCCTTTGGCCATTGCCTTTGCGCAATATATCTGTTGTGAAAACCGTCATGATGGCGATTCTTGTGGAACATGTCCCTCTTGTTTGAAGTTTAATAAACTGATACACCCGGACCTGCATTTCGTTTTTCCTATTACTCGTTCTTCTGATTCGGTACTGTGTGATAACTTTCTCCCTCAATGGAGAAGTAATATTTTGGAAGATCCCTATTTCAATTTGGATCAGTGGATGTCCAAAATCGATTCGGACAACAAGCAGGGGCTTATTTATGCCAATGAAAGCGATTCGATTGCTCATAAATTAAACCAAAAGACTTACGAGGCAGAATACAAGACAATGATTATTTGGATGCCGGAACGTTTTCACGAAGTGTGTTCCAACAAAATCCTGAAGATTTTGGAAGAGCCACCAGCTAAGACTCTTTTCATCCTGGTATCTGAAGATTCTGAACGGTTGTTGACGACTATCGTATCACGTACGCAGCGCATTTTTGTGCCACCGTTGGATGAGCCGACATTGGCTTCGGCATTGGCTTCTCGCTATGATCTTAACGAGACCGAGTGTAAGGAGATTTCGCATATTGCCAACGGCAGTTTCATCATGGCTAAGGAGATTGTGCAGACATCTGACGAGAGTAAAGAGTACTTCGAACTTTTTGTTCAGGTGATGCGTGATTCTTACAGCCGCAATGCCAAGGGAATGAAGACTTGGACCGACGATATGGCTCGTTTAGGCCGTAAGCGTCAGATCTCTTTCCTTCAGTATGCGCAGAGGATGATCCGCGAAAACTTTATTCTAAATCTCAAAAACAGTTCGCTCAACTATATGACGAATTTCGAGAACGACTTTTCGGTCCGATTTTCGCCATTTGTGAATGAAAAGAATATTTGGAGTCTACTTTCCGAATTGGAAAGTGCAGAACGACATATAGAGCAGAATGCTCAGGCTAAATTGGTCTTTTTCGATTTGGCCCTGAAGCTGATAATGCTGCTCAAACGGTGATCCGGTAGCCTTTAGACCGGACGGAGTTCCTTGTTAAGCACTCCGTTAATTTAAAACAATATATAGATGGCAAATCTAAGTGGAGGTGGTTGCAATCTGAACGAGAAGGGTTGCGGCAAACATACAGATAAAAAATTGGATACTTTTGATTGGTTCTGTGATATTCCAGAATCACAGTCTTCAACAGATTTGGTAGAGGTTACGTTTAAAAATACTAGAAAGGGATATTTTCGCAACACCAATGATTTGATTTTGGAGAAGGGTGATGTTGTGGCAGTGGAGTCTACTCCAGGCCATGATATCGGAACGGTTTCTCTTACTGGTCATTTGGTGCTTCTTCAGATGAAGAAGAATCACGTCGATCCTGCACGTGTGGAGATTAAGCGTGTTTACCGTAAGGCTCGTCCAGTCGATTTGGAAAAGTATGAGGAGGCAAAAGCTCGTGAGCATGAATCCATGTTGCGTGCGAGAAAGATAGCTGAAGACCTTAAGCTGAATATGAAGATTGGAGATGTTGAATATCAGGGAGATGGTAATAAAGCAATATTCTACTATATAGCTGATGAGCGTGTCGATTTCCGTCAGCTTATCAAAGTCTTGGCAGATGCGTTCAAGGTTCGTATAGAGATGAAGCAGATCGGTGCTCGTCAGGAGGCTGGCCGTATCGGAGGTATTGGTCCTTGCGGACGTCCATTGTGCTGCTCATCATGGATGTCGAGCTTCGTTTCTGTAGCTACGAGTGCTGCTCGTTATCAGGAACTTTCTTTGAATCCACAGAAGTTGGCCGGACAGTGTGCTAAGCTGAAGTGCTGTATGAATTTCGAGTTGGATGCTTACGTTGAGGCTCAGAAGGGTATTCCTTCCAAGGATATTCAATTGGAGACACTAGATGGTACATTCTACCATTTCAAGACAGATGTGTTCGGCAAAATCATACAGTATTCTAGTTCGCCTATGATGGCTGCCAATATCGTCTCTGTTCCACTTGAGCGTGTAAAAGAGATCATCGCATTGAACAAGCAGGGAATCAAAGTTGAGTCTTTGCTGGATAATAGCGAGGACGAGAAGAAGATTACCGATTACGAGAATGTAGTTGGTCAAGATAGTTTGACTCGTTTCGACAAGAGAAAAAAGAATAAGAAACCTCGCAATAATAAGGTTGGTGGCAATACTGCTACGGATGAGGCAAATGCTTCTGCAAATACAGAAGGGAATCAGTTCGTTGAGGACGATAGAGAATTTGCTGCAGATAATGAACAAGAATCGGCACAGCAACCTGCTCAGCAGAATCAGAACCGTAGGCGAGACAATCGAAATAACAATAACGGTCAGAACCGTAATCAAAACCGTCCTCAGTTCAATGGTAACCGTGACGGTGACCGTGATGGCAACCGCGACAGAAATCGTGAGGGTAATCGCAACAACGTTAATAATAACGGAAATAATAATGGTAACCGTGATCAACGTCGTAACGACCGTAGACCTCAACAGCCGAGACCTCAAGGTAATAATGGCGCAGAGAGGAGAGATCCAGACCAGCAGCCAATGCCGAACCAACGCATGGAAGGTGCTCCGCAACAGCAGAATGGCGAGGGTCAGCAAGGTAATCCTCAACAAGGAAACCAGCGCAACAACAATAATGGAGGCCGCTTCAACAATAATAACAGACGTCGTCCGCGTCCTGACAACAGACAGAACCGTGATGGCGATCCTCGTAATGTAGAGGGCCGAAATAACGAAAACCGCGACAATAACGGCGCAAATAATAGAAACGATAAACAACAATCAAATGGTAATGAAGCTAACTAATATCATCGGATTGTGCATGGCACTTGTGTTTTCCGTTTTGACCTCTTGTTCGAATGAGGATGTCGTATTCCAACAGGCGGTTGAATTGCCTGAATATGGATGGAGCAAAGATAGTACTTTGACTTTTGTCTATGATGCAGCAGATACGGCTGGCTTGTATGACGTCGTTGTAGATCTCAGAAATGATGGTAATTACCAGAATCAGAACTTTTGGTTGTTCATCAACTCAATTTCTCCTGACTCAGCTGTATTTAAAGATACGCTAGAGTGTGTCTTGGCCGATAATTACGGTCGTTGGATAGGAGAGGGAAGTGGATCGTTGCGTCATTTGCCAGTGGAGTTTATGTCGCAGATTAAATTTCCTGTAAAGGGAAAATATACATTTGAGTTTATTCAGGGTATGCGTTACGATACATTGGTGGGCATACACGATATAGGAATGAGGATAATGAAGAGTCGTCCGGAAGAAGATTGATTGAACGATGGGAAAGAATAAGTTGCAGAAGTTCAGTGATATGGAGGGGTTTTCCCATGTCTTTCAATATACCTTTTCGACGTTGAGGCAGTTGTCCCAACCTTTTGAATACAAAGGTCGATGGAATGAGTTTTTCGGGAATGACAATCCGATTGTTTTGGAATTGGGTTGTGGTCGTGGAGAGTACACGGTGGCATTAGCCAAGATGTATCCAGAGAAAAACTTTATTGGAGTCGATATCAAGGGTGCTCGTATGTGGGCGGGAGCCAAGGATTCTTTCCAAGCAGGAATGAAGAATGTGGCCTTTATCCGAACAAACATAGAGATTATCTCTGAATTTTTTGCCAAGGATGAGGTTTCGGAAATCTGGCTTACCTTCCCTGATCCGCAGATGAAGAAGGTTAGCAAACGCCTTACTTCAACTCGTTTTATGGATCTTTACCAGCAGTTTGTCCGTCCGGGAGGAGTTATCCATCTCAAGACAGACAGTAACTTCATGTTCCGTTATACGGAAGAGATGGTGAAATCCAACAATTATGAAGTGCTTTTTAAAAACGACGACCTTTATCATTCCGATTTTTCGGATGATAAGATTTTGTCTATTAAGACTTTTTATGAACAACAATGGTTGGAGCGTGGCTTGACCATCAAATATATAAAGTTTATCATGAATCCTAAATCGGCTTTTGTAGAGCCTGATGTGGAGATTGAATATGATTCTTACCGCAGTTATAACCGTAGCAAACGGAGCGGCAAGGACTCGAACAAGAAAGAAGGAGTTGACATGAATGAAAATATGAAGAATGTTCAGCAGCTAGTGAAGACAAGATTGGCTGCTTTGAATTGGAAAATTGAACCTCTGGAATTGTACGATCCGATTGCTTACGTACTCTCTTTGGGAGGTAAAAGAATCAGGCCAGTTACTGCATTGTTGGCTTGCCAACTCTTCTCTGACGATTTGGAGAAGGCAATGAACCAGGCTTTGGCTTTGGAGGTTTTCCATAACTTCACTTTGTTGCACGACGATATTATGGACAAGGCAGATCTTCGTAGAGGAATGCCTACCGTACATAAGAAATGGAATGACAATGCCGCTATTCTTTCGGGTGATGCTATGTTGATCAAAGCTTACCAGCTTTTGGCTAAATGTGAGTCTGCTGTATTGAAACCTATATTGGATGTCTTTTCAGAAACTAGCGTTGGTGTTTGTGAAGGTCAGCAGTATGACATGGAGTTCGAAACCCGAGAGATTGTCACATTGCCTGAGTATATTGAGATGATTCGATTGAAGACTGCCGTTCTTTTGGCTGGCAGTATGAAGATAGGAGCCATCTGTGGTGGTGCTTCTGAGAAGGATGCTGATTTGTTATATAAATTCGGAATCGGGATTGGCATTGCTTTCCAGATTAAGGATGATATTTTGGATGTCTATGGTGATACTGCGAAGTTCGGTAAAGCGATAGGTGGTGATATCTGTTGTAATAAGAAAACCTATTTGCTTATTACTGCGTTGGATAAGGCAGATGCTGATAAAAAATCTGAGTTGCAGAGTTGGTTGCATAAGACTCAGTTTGACAAGGCTGAGAAGATTGCTGCTGTGACAGAAATCTATAATACTTTGAATGTTCGTGAGGCTGCTGAAAAGGCTATGCGTAGCTATTATGATGAGGCAATATCCATGTTGCGTCAGGTCTCTGTTTCTGAGGACAAAAAGGTAGATTTATATCATCTGGCTGAGACTCTTCTTTATAGAGAAGACTAATCTTTGGATTTAGAATCTGTCGGTTTTTCCGCCCGAATCTTTTTTTTCAACTTCTGCTTGCAGAAGTTGATGCTTATTTTTTTGTATATGAAAAAACAACTTTTATAAAATATGCCGTACAGACGTTTACCTAATACGAATCAAGCCCGTATGAGATCCTTGAAAAAGTCGGTCGATATGGGCGAGAAGTTCGAAGATACTTATAGTTTGGCGTTTTCTTATAAGTCTTTGGAAGATGCCTCTGCTCTTCTTGTTCGCTACGAACGAGCTATGAGCGAGTATAAACAATGTGCGAACAAGCAGGTTGTGACAAATAAAGAATTCCAGAATGCCATTAAGATGGCAAGATTGTACATCTCGCATTTTATTCAGGTGTTGAATATGTGTGTGATTCGAAATGAAATCAAACCTGAAGTTAAGAAATTGTATGGCTTGGATCCGGAAAGTAATGTGGTGCCCGATCTAGTCTCTGACGAGAATATATATGAGTGGGGCCGACGTGTCATTGACGGAGAAAGACAACGAACGCAGTCTGGTGGTGCACCCATCTATAATCCTACCATTGCTAAGGTGCAGGTGCACTATGATATATTTGTAGAATACTATAATAACCAGAAGGTGCTTCAGAACAATACTTCAAGAACAATAGATAATCTCTCTTTACTGAATGACCAGGCTGATCAGATCATCCTTGATATTTGGAATCAAGTTGATGCTAAATTCGCTGATCTTCCGATGAATGAGAAGATGAAGAAATGCCAAGAATACGGAATAGTTTACTACTATCGAAGAGGCGAAAAGAAAGAGGAAGAAACAAAAAACGAATAACAGAAATGTTATTCGTTTTTTTTATGGCTGAGATTCTCCTCCTTTTACACAGCCGCGAAGGCGGCTACATAGGAATAGCCGGGGGCATCGCCTCATAGCCGTCAGGTCAAGAAGCTTAAGGAAAGGTCCGATGTTTATCATACATTCCTCGACGGACGGGCCCTACTTTTTTTCCTACAGTTGGAATTCCTTTTTTCGGACTGAAAGCTAGAATGCTCAAATGATGGTTCGATGCCGTTCAATAATGTGCTACAGCCGACCCCGAAGGTGGTCGAATATTTGTAGCTTTAGGTTGATTGATTTACCCCCGACCCTGAAGGGGTCGCATGTTCCTGCGCAAACAAGGCTTGGAATTCACGTGTTAATCGTCAATTAAATTAAATGAATGGTACAAATTGATTCATCTGCATCTCATCTGAACATTCGACCCCTTCAGGGTCGGTGCTTCATGGGGTAATAACTTGCTACAAAGATGGGACCCCTTCAGGTAGGGTGCTCAAAATTTGATTCAAAATCTTGCTCAAAAAGTCCCGCAAAAAGATTAGCATTTAATATTTTTTCATATAAAATATTTTCATTTTTTATTTCATAATTCACTGATTATTAGT
>JALNVE010000100.1 GCA_023227695.1 Paludibacteraceae bacterium | reverse complement strand
TGTCAAAATAAAAAAATACAAATCAAAAAAAATATCCATTCCAGCAAGCTAGCTTGCTGGAATGGATAAATCATAGTATGTTTGTCCAATAAAACCTGTAACGCTTATTTAGGACTTGATAGTTAAAGAAATCCTATTCCTTTGTTTCTGGGATAATGATCTTGTAACCCTTACCGTGGATGTTGATGATCTCAATAGATGAGTCGGCCTTCAAATGCTTACGAAGCTTTGTGATGTAAACATCCATACTTCTTGCGTTGAAGTAGTTATCGTCTATCCAGATAGTCTTCAAAGCGTGGTTTCTCTCCAAGATATCGTTGGCGTGAGCGCAGAGAAGTGACAACAACTCAGACTCCTTCGTAGTCAACTTAGTTGACTCGTTGCCGATAGACAATACTTGTTTCTGGGTATCGAAAGTAAATTTACCCATCTTATAAATCACACCGTCTTTGCTCTTCTTTCCTTTTACACGACGAAGAATTGCCTCAATTCTAAGCAGCAACTCTTCCATGCTGAATGGCTTCGTCATATAATCGTCGGCTCCAATCTTGAAACCTTCAAGAATATCTTCTTTAAGCGTCTTCGCTGTAAGGAACAGGATAGGAACTTCAGAGTTAACCTGTCTTATTTCCTGTGCAAGCTCGAATCCGTCTTTCTTAGGCATCATAACATCCAATACGCAGATATCGTATTTTGTCTTGATGAAAGCCTTATAACCTGCGTCGCCATCTGGCAACAAATCAGTCACGTAGCCTTTTGCCTGAAGATACTCCCTCAGCAACATACCAAGGTTTTCGTCATCTTCACAAAGTAAAATTCTCGTTTTTTCTTCCATGACATTACTTTTTTAAAGGTATTGATATAATAAATTTTGTTCCAACATTCAATTCACTCTCCACACGGATAGTTCCTTTGTGGTCGGTGACAACTTTTTTAACGTAAGCAAGTCCAAGGCCAAATCCTTTCACGTTATGAACGTTTCCGGTTGAGACTCTATAGAACTTGTCGAATATTCTCTTCTGATCGCTCTTTTTCATTCCTATACCGTTATCCTGAATAGAGATGAGCAGGTTGTTCTTCTCATTCCATGTCTTCAGATGAAGGTTAAGCGGACCTCTTGAATACTTGAGCGCATTGTCCATGAGATTGTAGACAATATTCGTGAAGTGGATCTCATCCACAAGTGCAAAACAATCTTCTGCATCCAAATCCAACTCAATCTTTCCACCCGTATTCTCCACCTTAATGGCGAAATTACTGGATATATTCAGAATCATCTCGTTGATATCCATCTCTTCCATTTTCAGGGCAGTGCTCTCCTTTTCAAAGATAGACATCTGAAGTACCTTGTCAATCTGCTGCGTCAGACGTTTAGTCTCGCTACGGATCACACCCGAGAGCTGCTCGATCATGGCCGGTGTCTTACTGATAGACTTATCGTTAAGCATCTGAGATGCCAGTGAGATAGACGAAACCGGAGTCTTTAGCTCGTGCGTCATGTTGTTCATGAAGTCTGTCCTCATCTCAGACAAACGTTTCTGTCTGGAAATAATGACGATAGTCAGAATGAACGTGAACAGCAAAAGCGACGTAAACAAGACAGATGGCAACGTTAGCGTAATGGAACTTAGGATATAGTTTTGCTTGGTAGGAAAATATACCCTTATGTAGTTCGGTTGCGGATTGGGATCGTTCGGGAAGAGAATCTGAGTGTAGTATTCTTCCTTTTCTTCATCACTCTCGACGGTCTCGAATCCCTTGCTTCTATACAGCTCCTTGCCATTTTTGTTAATAACGCTAAAATAATGAGGAAGGTTCAAGCCGTTGAAGTCCAACTCACGGTCGAGAATCTCATTCAGCTGTTGGAAATCAATACGCTCTTCGATCGGACGAACGTAAGATTCACTCAACAGACGAATCAAAATATCATCCAGGAGCGCTCTCTCCTGTATATAGCGTTCACGCAATTTGTTCTGCAGAATCCTTGACGACTCCTGAATCGTGTTCGAACCATGTTTCATGGAGATGAAAACTTTGGGTTGAACTCTCGTACAAGAGTAGGATACATTGATGGAATCTTCCAAACTATTCTGTTTCATCGAATAGGCATGGTTATGGATTCCCGGTTTGACTGTGATCCTAGTCCGCTGCGATGGAACGGATAGGTTCTTATTGAGATACTGCAGTGTCTCCTCTTCCTCCAAAATACGAACCACCTCGTAAAGACTTTTCTTCACAGACTCATTAAACTGCTCCGCTCTCATATCGGCAGTCAGTTTCAAATAATTGGCCTGAAGTATTATCAATCCAAAGAAAGATATGGCCATTATCACGCCTAATAGAAAAATTGTCCTCTTTTTCATATAGCAAATATAAGAAAAGGATTTTAACATTTAATCCGGTTAACTTTATTTAAATTGTTCGAACTAAATTTAATGACATTTTAAATTTAACAAATAAATTATTAATCATCAAAAGAATACGGAAAACTTTACATTTTTGGTGGTCTAAAAACGAACATTGGTTCGGAGTCCCATTTGACGCATTTGATGTGCACAAAAGAAGAGAACTGACATTTTATTGGATTTTTCGACGTTTATTTTTGATTTTATTTGGTAAAATATAAGGTGATTAGAATAAACTAAATTAAAGCTTTTCTTTTTACTTTTGTGAAAAGGAAAAAAATTGGAATTATGCATATATCTCCCCTCATATCCGATTTGGCGTTGATACTTATTTCTGCGAGCATCACAACGTTAATTTTCAAGTGGTTGAAACAACCCATTGTTTTGGGGTATATCGTAGCAGGCTGTCTCATCAGCTCTCAAGTTTCCGTAACCCCTACCGTAGGTTCCACGGAAGCCATCAACACGTGGTCTGATATAGGCGTGATTTTCCTACTTTTTGCCTTAGGTTTGGAATTCAGTTTCAAAAAACTGTTCAATGTTGGAAAGACGGCACTGATAGCTACCCTTTTCATCGTATTCTTCATGGTTATTCTGGGCTTTTTGGTGGGTCTCTCTTTAGGTTGGGGCGTAACAAACAGCATCTTGTTGGGAGGTATGATCTCCATGTCATCTACTACGATCATCATCAAGGCATTGGACGATTTGGGACTACGTTCGCAGAAATTTACAAATGTGGTCTTCGGCATCTTGATTTTGGAGGATTTGATGGCCATCCTGATTTTGGTGGTTATCTCAACAACAGCCGTAAGTAAGGAATTTGAGGGTGGCGAATTGATCTTGAATATTGGCAAACTACTCTTCTTCATTACCGTATGGCTTACTTTCGGCATTTTTTTCATCCCTACTCTGCTTAAAAAAGCCAAACGTTTTTTAAACGAAGAGACCACGCTGATTGTTTCTCTCAGTCTCTGTTTGGGAATGGTGCTGTTTGCTATTCAGGTCGGATTCTCTTCTGCTCTGGGTGCTTTCGTGATGGGTTCCATCCTTGCCGAGACAATAGAATCTGAAAATATAGAGCGGATTGTGAAACCTGTGAAAAACCTGTTTGGTGCCATTTTCTTCGTATCAGTGGGAATGATGGTCAACTTCGAGGTATTGCAGGAATATGCATTTCCAATTATCATCATCACATTGACGGTTATTGTAGGTCAGATAGTCTTTGCAAATTTCGGAATTCTGCTGTCAGGGCAGTCATTAAAAATGGCCATTCAATCGAGTTTTAGTTTGACGCAGATTGGTGAGTTTGCCTTCATCATCGCAGCCTTGGGCTCGAGCTTGAAGTTGATAGACCCATTCTTGTATCCGGTGATCGTGGCGGTTTCGGTCATCACCATCTTCATCACGCCTTTCATGATCAAACTTTCTGGTCCGGCAAACGAATATGTTGAAAAGAAAATTCCGTTGGAATGGAAAGATTTCATCGAAAGACATGCATTTTCGCATAAATCGGCTTTAAGCAATAGCGTTTGGCATCAGCTAATTGTTCAGATTGTGCGCATTGTGGCCGTCTACTCAGCTTTGGTTATAGCCATTGAACTTCTTTCTGTCAATTACTTCATTCCGTTCGTAACCTCACAAATTCACGGTTGGCCGGGCCAACTTCTGGCGTCTGGCGTCACAATTCTAGCCATTGCACCGTTCCTTCGTGCTATTGTGGCTAAGAAGAACCACTCCAAAGAGTACCATTACCTTTGGGGATCAAACAGATACAACAGGCCAGGGCTTGTGCTTTTAATCTTAGTGCGATTTTTGATGTCCATGGCTTTCACCAGTTTCATCTTGATAAAGACATTCGACCTAGGAATCGGTTTCTTGCTCATCATTTCTGCTGTCTTATCGGCCTTGATGATGGTCTCCAAAAAGTTGAAACTAAGTTCGATCATCATTGAGAGAAAATTCTTATTCAACCTCAATTCACGTGAATATGAGATGTCTATGAAGAAAGACAAAGGATTTTTCAAGAAAGGCGAGTTGGGCAAACATCTTTCGATGTATGACCTTCACTTGGCCGATTTTGAAATCTCTCCGCTTTCAACCTGCATTGGGAAAAAACTGAAAGATTTGAACTACAGAAAACGCTTGGGCGTGCATGTGGTTTCGATCATTCGTGGTGAAGACAGAATAAACATTCCGGGCGGAGAAGAACAACTTTTTCCTACGGATAAGATTCTAGCTCTCGGAACAGATGAGCAGCTAAAGAACTTTGAAGACGAATTGGCATTGACCCGCAAGTCTCCTGAAAACGAAGAGATCACGAAACGTGAGGTTTGTTTGGAGCAGATTGAGATCAAACAGAACTCTAAGTTGGCAGGCCATACCATTCTTCAGTCTGGCATCCGCGACAATGCAAAATGTTTGGTTGTAGGCATCGAAAGAAATCAAAACACGATGGTGAATCCGGACATTTCCACTCGTTTCGAAAAGGGAGATTTGGTTTGGATTGTTGGTGAACACCAGAAAATTAAAGAGTTGACAAGCCATCAGGACAAAGACATTGTCTCTATTGTTGAAGCTAAATAAAATGAAACAGGGAATGAATCCATTAGCAAACTTCAATTACTGCCCTAAATGCGGTTCAAAGCACTTCGTTGATAACGATGCGCGTTCAAAACGATGCTTGGACTGCAGCTTCACCTTCTATCTGAACGCCGCCTCGGCTGTGGCAGCATTGATTGTAAACGACAAGGACGAACTGTTGCTCTGCCGACGTAAGTTCGAGCCTTATAAGGGAACATTGGATTTGCCCGGTGGATTTGTTGAATTTGACGAGACGGCAGAAGAGGCCGTTGCCCGTGAGGTGAAGGAGGAGGTTGGTGGTGAGGTGATTTCAGCCCAATATTTCGGGACTCTACCTAACACCTATCCTTATTCTGATTTGTTGGTGCATACCTTGGATATGACATTTGTTTGCAAGCTCAAGGACTATAACGATCTGAAGCCTGCCGACGATGCCTCCGAACTGATGTTTGTCCCTTTGGATAAGGTGGATCCGTCTCAGGTAAGTTTGGTTTCTATCCGCCATTTCATCGAGATGTTTTTAGCTATTCATCGGAAGATGAAATAAGAGGATTCTGCCTATTCTTCCATAACTAAAAAAAAGCTGGCACTACTTTATCCTATTTTTGAATTGTTGTTCCAAAAAATTTTTCTGATAGAAGTAAAATCAGTATCATTACTCATCATCATTGGTTTAAGATAAGTTGAAAAAGTTCAAGAACATAGTATTACTGATATTGGGTATTTTGCTTTTCCTAAATATCCTGATCATCGTGTTGCTGAATATTCCGGCAATACAATCGTTCGTTGTGGACTTGGTGGTCTCTAATGTGAAAGAGAAGACGGATAATGAAATAACCATTGGCCGAGTAGATATTGACCTTTTTAACGGCGTTTTCTTAAATCAGATCTATGTAGCCGACCAAAAAGGCGACACTCTGCTCTACGCAGAACGATTATCTGCCGATGCGTCGGCATTTACGGTTTATCGGCAGAACAAACTGCACATAAGCCGCGTGTCACTGGAAAATTTCAAGGCCTATGTTTCGAAAGATTCACTTTCCGGGCCTTTCAACTTCCAGTTTATGATGGATGCATTTGCCGCGAAAGATACCGCGAAAAAAGATACAACTCCATCCAAATTCGACCTTTCTATCGGAGAAATCCGTTTGGTGAACGGTCGTTTCAGATACGATATCAAATCGGCAGAAGAGACGCCTTCTATCTTTAATGCTTCACATATCCATGTAGACAGCCTCAACACCAATATTTCGGTGAATTCGATAAAACCGGAATCTTTTAAGGTAGATATCGACAACATCTCTTTAAATGAGGAATCAGGTATCCATCTGCGTCATCTAGGACTGAAAGCATACGCCAAAGGCAAAAATATCCATGCAGAAGATCTGGAGATGGATTTACCAAAGACGCATCTGGCCCTTACCTACATTCTTTTTGATTACCAAAAAATAGAGGCAGACAGCACACAACCGATGAAAAATGCGGTATGCCAAGTAACCATAAAGCCTTCCAAGATTTATCCGTACGAGTTGGCTCCGTTCCTCCCCGCCTTAGCTCATCTGAAGACGGAACTAGGAATCTCTGCCGAGGTTTCAGGAACTCTCCCCGCTGTGGCGGTCAAAAACCTCAACGCTTATTACGGCGATGATGTTGTGCTATCGCTCTCTGCTGAGATGGGGAACATCTACCGATACGGAGAGTGCGATTACCTTGTTGACATGACACACCTCTTTGCTACAGTCGACGGCCTATCCAATATCATCAAAGCATTTGCACCTCAGACCGAGATGCCGGAGATAGTGAACCGCTTGGGTTATGTAGAGGCATCTCTAGGAGCTAAAGGTAAGTTAAAAGATCTGTTGATCGACCTGAAGGCAAAGACCAATCCAGGCTCTGTGAACCTAACGGGAAATTTGGGCTACGATATAGAAAAAGGCGATTTTAGGACAAAAGCGGATCTAAAGACAAAGGAGTTTGGGTTAGGTTCATTATTGGATTCTACGCTTCAACTAGGAAAGGTCTCTATCTCTGCTATAGCGGAGGCAGACATTCCACGCAACGGCAAACCAACGTTCACTCTCGACGGATTGATTCCGCTTTTCGAGTATAAAGGCTACGCCTACCACAACATCGATTTGGATGCCTCCTATTGCGACCGCGATGCGAAGGCTGACATGTCGTTGGCAGACAGTAACCTCGTTTTCAAACTGAAAGGTATTGCCAAGAACATCGGCGCAGACTCCATGCACTGCAACCTGACCGCTTCGGTCGATGGGTTCTCTCCTTACCGCCTGCATCTCTCTAGCGAAGAGATGGCCGGATTCTTACTCAAGACAAGGGTAAAACTGGATATGGACGGCAATTCGCCGGAGAATATCACTTGCCACCTTATGATAGACAGCACCTGTATGGATCTGGATACCATCCATCTGGACATAGACCACTTGACCCTTGCCGTAGAGGAAGCAGCCGATGGAGGAAATAAAATTGATCTGACATCACCTTTCTTCGATGCCCACATCAAAGGAACCTACAACGTTAAGACCATTGCACAGAGTTTCAACAACGCATTAAATCCCTTTTTACCGACATTTTTCCCCATTCAACCAGTCAAAAAGGGGGGCAAAGAGAATAATCTTGATTTCAATGTGAACATCAAGAACACGGAGATGTTGAGCAAAGTCCTGAAGCTTCCGTTAGTCATCAATCAGTCCTCCCATATAGCGGGTTATTTTAGACCTAAAGACAAGGGTTTGTCTGTCGATGCCGATATCCCATCCTTCCAATATGGCTCCATGGATTTTCGTAAGACGAAGTTGGCTTTCCATAATGAGGATACGCTTTACCTCTGCTCGGTGCAAACCCAAATCGGCGCAGGCGAAAACCGTTCGCCTATCCATATGAGCGTCCGCTTGGAAGCAGAAAAAGATGTGATACTTGCCCGTTTGAATTATGACAACGCTCCTGATAAGTTTAAATTGAAAGGTAGCATTTCGACGTTGGTCTCATTTAAGAAAGAAGAAGCTGGCAATCTATTAACAAAGCTTACTTTCAGACCATCCGAGCTGACGGTCAATGATTTGACGACCAACTTCTTGCCTGCCGTAGTAGAGATTCGACCTGATGATATCAAGATTTCCAATTTCGCTTTGGCAATGAATAACACTCCGTTCTTAATGATAGACGGGCACGTTAACAATGTAGAAACAGACAGCTTGATTGTCCTATTCAAAAATGCCTCTGTCAAGAACCTTTTAGGCGCAGTGAATAAGATAGACCTTCCGGTAGACGGTTATCTGAACGGCAGTTTCCATCTCTCATCGCTGATGGGCAAGCCAAAGATTTTTACCAAGGCATTCCACATCGATAACATCTCATATAATACCGATTCCATCGGTTCTCTTGTTTTGGATAGCCGTTGGAGCAACAAATGGAAAGGTATGCATATTGGAGCCATGCTCTTCCGTGGAAAAGAGAACGTATCTTCAGCAGACGGTTACCTCTCACCGGCAAACGACCGAATCCATTTCGAGATCAGCTTAAACATGCTCCAACTGCAATTGGCGGAGATGGCACTAAAAGGTTCTGTTCATAACCTTTCCGGTTACTGCGGTGCTGACCTTAAGGTGGACGGCAAACTTTCGGCTCCCGATATCTTGGGTTATATCTATGTGAAAGATGCGAAGGCAACCATCGATTTCACTGACGTTACTTACCGCATGTCAGACACCATCTCTTTCACCCCTACCAAAGTGGAGATAAAAGATATGACGGTTATGGACTCCAAGAATCACAAAATGACGATCAACTGTACCGTAAAACATAAGGAGTTTAGGGATTTCAAATACACAGCCTCCATTAAGATGAATGATTTCATGCTGCTGAACAACCCTTCGAAGACGGATAGCTTGCTCTACGGCACTTTTATCGCCACCGGTAACCTTTATGCCAAAGGCGACATGAAAGGGGCTGAAATCGACGGAAATCTACGTAACGGGGACAATACAGACGTGATGATACGTCTGCCAGAGAGTGTGACGAAGGCACAAACCTACAACAACATTGTTTATGTTTCTACCGAAACCGTTACCAAGAAAGAGGAGCAGGCAATTAAGAATAAGCTCGATAAAAAAGATGTTTTTAAGATAAAAGTGGATGTGGCGATCGAGTTGACGCAGACCTCGACGTTTGGTGCCATTATCAATCCGTCAACAGGCGATGCCGTCTCCTTCAACGGTGATGGAAACATCAATGCTCAATTCGATTCGGAGACTTCAACCACCAAGCTCTTCGGACAGTACGTGATAAACAACGGTTCTTTGAGGATGAAGCTGAGCCAGTTGCCGGTCAAGACCTTCTCTATCCTCAGCGGAAGTAAGGTATTGTTTAACGGCGACCCCATGTCCAGCAGCTTTGACATTCAAGCAGGCTACCGCGTGCGTGCAGACCTTACCAATCTCGACGCCTCGTTCTCATCCATGGGATTGTCATCAACCCGCGTGCCTGTAGAGTGCGACTTAGGCATACAAGGTAATCTGAGAAAATTTGACATCACTTACAACATCTCTTTGCCCGAATCGAACGACGATTTGCAGCGTACAGTCAACAGCATCATCACTACGGACGACATCAAGATCAAGGAGTTCGCCTATCTAATCGGTTTCGGCATGTTCTATCCGCCAAACAACAGTCAGACAACAGACAACAACTCGAGCATCGTTAGCACTATTGCATCCTCCTCCTTGTCTGGTGCTTTGAACAGTGCCCTTTCAGGCGTATTGGGTAACAAGGTGACGATCGGTACGGACTTGAGCTCGTCTCAGGAGAACTTCTCCGACATGGAGATGAATGTATCTGTCTCAACCCAGCTTTTCAACGACCGACTGATTGTAAACACCAACCTCGGTTATAAGAATAAGGGAACCGCAACGGCAGACGAGAATCAAAACTCCTCGTCGTTATTTGGCGACTTCGATATGGAGTATAAACTGACCAAATCGGGCATGTTCCGTTT
>JALNVE010000099.1 GCA_023227695.1 Paludibacteraceae bacterium | reverse complement strand
TCAAAACATCTTAAACTCGAGACCGAGGAAAAGATTAGGGTATATGACTCCTTTACAAAAATTTAAACAATTGACAAACTTGGATTTAAATGAGGTTGCATTGTCCGCTTGAATCCAGCAAATGTTAAACAGAAGGTACTTCGTTAATAAAAATTTAAAGATAGAAGTTAGTCATTCAATATTATTTTGAATGCTTATTTTGAGAGGTTTGCAGTAATGATTTTGATTAGGAAATAATTGATTTTTTAATTTAAAGAAAATCTCAGTGAAGATAGCTTTTGTCTTTAATCTACATAAATAGAGTGATAGTATAGTGTTACTAACACATGCGAAGCGCATCCAAAATTGTAGCATTTAATCGTTGTTTGAAAATTATAAAAAAATAGATATGCAGTTTAAAAGAAACATATTGATTACGGGAGGAGCTGGATTCATAGGTTCTCACGTTGTACGTTTGTTCGTTAATAAATACCCTGATTACCATATTATTAATTTGGATAAACTTACTTATGCAGGAAACCTGGCAAATTTGAAGGATATTGAGAATAAACCAAACTATACTTTCGTAAAAGCTGACATTTGCGATTTTGATAAGATGATGGAGTTGTTCAAAACTTATCAAATAGATGGAGTGATTCATTTAGCTGCAGAGAGTCATGTCGACAGAAGCATTAAAGATCCATTCAGTTTTGCTCAAACAAATGTAATGGGAACTCTTTCTTTGTTGCAGGCAGCTAAGTTGAATTGGGATGGAGATTACGAGGGTAAACGTTTTTATCATATTTCTACTGATGAGGTTTATGGAGCTTTGAAGATGACACATCCGGAAGGAGTGAAACCTCCATTCTCTACAACTGCAAGTTCTAGTGAGCATCATTTGGCATATGGAGAAGACTTCTTCTACGAAACAACCAAGTACTCACCACATTCTCCGTATTCTGCCAGTAAGGCTGGTTCAGACCACTTTGTTCGTGCTTTTCATGATACATATGGAATGCCTACTATCTTGACTAACTGTAGCAACAACTATGGTCCTTATCAGTTTCCAGAAAAATTGATACCTCTTTTCATCAACAACATTCGTCACAAGAAGCCTCTTCCTGTTTATGGTAAAGGTGAAAATGTACGTGACTGGCTTTTCGTTGAAGACCATGCTCGTGCTATTGATTTGATTTTCCATAAGGGAAATATTGCAGAGACTTACAATATAGGAGGCTTCAATGAGTGGAAAAACATTGATATCATTAAGGTTGTGATTAAAACTGTTGATAGACTTCTTGGAAGAGAAGAGGGTGAGGATCTTAATCTTATCACTTATGTGAAAGATCGTTTAGGTCATGATGCACGTTATGCCATCGACTCTACTAAACTTCAGAAGGAGTTAGGATGGGAACCTACTCTTCAGTTTGAGGAAGGTATTGAAAAAACGGTTCGTTGGTATTTGGACAATCAGGAGTGGTTGGATAAAATCACATCTGGTGAATATGAGAAATATTACGAAGTGATGTATAAATAATAGTGAAGTATGTTAGAAGAAGTAGGATCACCTTTGGATTTTAATCGAATCTATACTCAAAAGGTAGTAGATATGGTGAATATCATGATGGAGCAAGACGGAATGTCGTTTGATGATGCCATGAATAAACTATATAGATCTCGTGTTTATTGGGCATTGCAGTATAAAGAATCTAAATTTTGGTGGTGTTCTCCTGCTCGTTTGGTTACTTTGCTAGATTTTGAAATAGAAAACGGTCGTCTGCAACCGCTTGATTTGTCATTATTCTGATAATTATGGATAAAAAACTTCTTTCTTTATGGATAACTGCTTTAGAGTCTTATAAAAGGCAGTTTCATTTGTTCGGTTATGAGGCGTTGACAGAGTTTAGACGATATGGGGTTTTTGACCTGCTTACAGCGAAGAGAGAGCAGTGTGATGATCTTTCTTCTGAAAAAATAGGCCTGTTTGTTAGAGGCTATATTGAAAAAAAGAAGGATGAAGGGACTCGTCATAAAGCAAGTAGTGCCGATAAAGAAGGCTCTAAAAGAAATGTATCTAAATAATAGTCTTAGAAATGTTAGACTTGTTGTTTGCTCAATATTTATTACCATTTAATTGCGAACTTTGAATATGCTTGAAAATGTAAAAATAGCAGTTGTAGGTTTGGGATATGTGGGTCTTCCATTAGCCCGACTTTTTTCTACAAAATATAAGACAGTCGGATTTGATAAGAATCAGAGTCGTGTGAATGCTTTGATGGCAGGAAACGACGCTACGATGGAAGTCTCTGATGAACTGTTGCAGAAGGCAATCGAAGACGGATTTTATTGTACAGCCAATACGGCAGAGATAGAGTCTTGTACCGTTTATATTGTGGCAGTTCCAACTCCTGTGGATGTTAATAATAAACCAGATTTGACTCCTTTATTGGGTGCAAGTGCTACGGTAGGTAGTGTGATTAAAAAAGGCGATGTCGTTATTTATGAATCTACCGTTTATCCTGGGGTAACAGAAGAGGAGTGTCTTCCTGTTATTGAAAGAGTGTCTGGCCTTCGTTTTAATGAAGATTTTTTTGCAGGCTATTCTCCAGAACGAATTAATCCTGGCGATAAGGAACATACGGTCGAAAAAATAAAAAAGGTGACATCTGGATCAACTCCGGAAATTGCTGACTTTGTAGATCAATTATATAATTCTGTTCTCCAAAACGGAACACATAAGGCATCTTCCATTAAAGTGGCAGAGGCTTCGAAAATTATAGAAAACTCTCAGCGTGATGTGAATATCGCTTTTATGAACGAGTTGGCTAAGATTTTCAATGCAATGGGTATTGATACCAAAGAGGTGATTGATGCAGCTTCGTCCAAATGGAATTTCATAAAGATGAGTCCAGGATTGGTCGGTGGTCATTGTATAAGTGTTGATCCTTATTATCTGATTCAGAAAGCGCAAGTTTATGGCGTTTTGCCAAGAATTATGTCTTCTGCCCGTCGTCTCAATGATGGAATGGGAGATTACGTGGCCAATCAGGTGATAAAACTTATGAACAAGAAGGGTATTTTAGTGAAAAATGCCGAAATTTTGATTTTAGGTATTACTTTTAAGGAAAATTGTCCAGACATACGAAATACGAAAGTCGTGGACATCTGTCATACATTTAGTGAATATACTTCAAATATTACAGTAATAGATCTCTATGCAGATGAAAAGCAAGTGATGAAAAAATATGGAATTGAAATGAAATCTTCTTTTGATTCACTTGCGAACAAGAAATTTGATGTTATAGTCCATGCTGTTTCTCATGCTGAATTTCAGAAAATTGATTTGATGCAATATGCAAAAGAGACATCTGTAATTTATGATGTAAAATCTGTTCTTCCACTTAGTATTGTGGATGGTAGATTATAGTGGTTTTATGAAATATGAATTTTTAAAATTTTGATATGAAGATAATTTTGTTGTCTGGAGGTTCTGGTAAAAGATTGTGGCCATTATCTAACGATGCGCGTTCTAAACAGTTTTTGAAGTTGCTGAAATCCCCTTCGGGAGAATATGAGTCTATGGTACAGCGAGTAGCTCGCCAAATAAGAGAAACTCTTAATGATGTTTCTTTGACCATAGCAACAAGTGTTTCTCAAAAAGATTCTATTTATAATCAACTTGGTGATTCTGTTGAGGTTGTAATGGAACCTGTGCGTCGAGATACGTTTCCTGCGATCGCATTGGCTTCAACTTTCCTTTATGATGTGAAGAAATGTCCTAAAGATGAAGTCGTTGTTGTAATGCCAGTAGATACATTCACCGAGCAATCTTATTTTCAAAATCTGAAAAAAATGGACAAGGTGGTCTCTACCAATCAATTTGATTTGGTTTTGATGTCTATTTTGCCAACATATCCGTCTACGAAATTTGGTTACATTGTTCCTGAAAAGGATCAGATAGAAGATGGCGTTCATAAGGTTCTTCGTTTTACTGAAAAACCGGAACTTCCTGAGGCTGAGAAACTCTTGGAGCAGAATGCATTGTGGAATGGTGGCGTTTTTGCTTTCCGTTTGGAGTATCTTTTGAATGTGGTTCGTAAATATGTTCCAGAATTAAGCTTTTCTTATCTGGAAGAGCATTATACAGACTTGCCTAAAATCAGTTTTGATTATGAAGTAGTTGAGAAGGCGAAATCCGTAGCATGTGTTGATTATGCAGGACAATGGAAAGATTTGGGAACTTGGAATACTTTGACCGAGGAGATGTCTGATCCTGTGATTGGTAACGCATGTCTTGGAGAAAATGTACAGAATACTCATGTGATCAATGAATTGGATATTCCTATCGTATGTTTAGGAACAAAAAACATGGTTGTTTCTGCTTCTTTGGATGGAATCTTAGTGAGCGATAAGGAATCAAGCGTAGCATTGAAATCTTATGCCGCAGCTATTGATCAACGTCCGATGTATGAAGAGCGAAGATGGGGATTCTATAAAGTTTTGAATTACGTTAACTTTCCGGATGGAAACAAGACATTGGTTAAACACCTCTTTATTCGTAAGGGTTGTCATATTAGTTACCAACTTCATCATAAGAGAACAGAAGTATGGACCTTTGTTGATGGTGAAGGTACTTTGATCATGGATGGACAATCTTATCAGAAAAAAAGAGGAGATGTTGTCAGCATAAAAGCAGAACAGCTTCATGCTGTGAAAGCTTTGACCGATCTTCAGATTATAGAGGTTCAGTCTGGTACTGAATTGGAAGAGGGTGATATTGATCGTTATGATTGGAATTGGTAAATAAGAAGCCTTTTCAGTTTTATCTTTAGATTACTCATTCGCTTTTATACATTATAGTTTGTAGATAATCGAAATGGCTTCTTAGATTGAGTGTTGTCATACATTCCGATAATTGATTTGTAAGGATTTCTATTATGAAAATAGCAGTTGCTGGTACAGGTTATGTGGGTTTGTCTTTAGCTACTTTATTGTCTCAACACAATGAAGTGGTCGCGGTAGATATTGTTCCAGAACGTGTTGATTTGTTGAATCAGCGCAAATCTCCCATTCAGGATGATTATATAGAACAATATCTGTCAGAGAAAAATTTGAAATTGCGAGCAACATTGGATGCTCAAGAGGCTTATCAAGATGCAGATTTTGTTGTGATTGCAGCTCCTACCAATTATGATTCTATAAAAAACTTTTTTGACACCTCTGCAGTAGAGAATGTCATTGATTTGGTGACAAAGTATAACTCTAATGCCATTATGGTTATTAAAAGTACCATACCGGTTGGTTATACAGAGAGTATAAGAAAGAAGACGGAAAATAAAAATATCATCTTTGCACCAGAATTTTTGCGCGAAAGTAAAGCTCTATATGATAATCTTTATCCAAGCCGTATTATTGTTGGCTATGACAAAGAGTGTACACGTCTGGAAAAGGCAGCTCATGAATTTGCAGAACTTCTTGCAGAAGGGGCTATAAAGAAAGATGTTCCCACTCTTTTCATGGGCACTACAGAAGCGGAAGCTGTAAAACTTTTTGCTAACACCTATTTGGCTCTTCGTGTAAGTTATTTCAATGAATTGGATACTTATGCTGAGTTGAAAGGTTTGGATACAAAGCATATTATAGAAGGCGTTTGTTTGGATCCTCGTATAGGTAGTCATTATAATAACCCTTCCTTTGGTTATGGAGGTTATTGCTTGCCGAAGGATACAAAACAATTGTTGGCCAATTATGATGATGTTCCTGAAGATTTGATCCGTGCTATTGTAGAGAGTAATCGTACAAGAAAGGATTTCATAGCTGATCGCGTTTTGAAAATGGCTGGTTACTATGATTATTACAATAAAGGCGATTATGATGCAGATAATGAGAAACAGTGTGTAGTGGGTGTTTATCGTTTGACGATGAAGAGTAATAGTGATAATTTTCGTCAAAGTTCTATCCAAGGTGTGATGAAACGTATCAAGGCGAAAGGTGCTGTTGTTATTATCTATGAACCGACGCTTACTGATGGATCAACATTCTTTGGAAGTAAGGTGGTAAATGATCTGGACCAATTTAAACGTCAATCACAGGCTATCATTGCTAATCGTTATGATTCCTGTCTTGATGACGTGGAAAATAAAGTCTATACCCGTGATATCTTTAGAAGGGATTAAGAGGCTATTTCTGTTTTCTGGAAATTCTCTGAAAATTCCTAAAGATGTTTCAAAAATTCATCTTCAATAATCTAACCACGAAATCAAAACAGCTTTTAATAAATTGTTGTTTTCCCAATTTCAATATTGGTTTATAAAACAAATTCATCTATATAAATAGTATATGTCAGTATTTAAAGATAAGGTTCTTCTGATTACTGGAGGCACAGGTTCGTTTGGAAATGCTGTGCTTCGTCGTTTTTTGGATAGTGATATTCGAGAAATCCGCATCTTTAGTCGAGATGAGAAGAAACAAGATGACATGCGTCATCGCTTACAAAATCCAAAAGTGAAATTTTATATTGGAGATGTACGCGATCGTCAGAGTGTAGATAGCGCAATGACGGGCGTCGATTATATATTTTCAGCAGCAGCTCTGAAACAAGTTCCATCATGTGAGTTTTTTCCTGTTGAGGCAGTAAAAACCAATGTGCTTGGTACCGATAATGTGTTGTTGTCTGCAATAGCGCATGGAGTTAAAAATGTAGTTGTGCTTAGTACAGATAAGGCAGCTTATCCTATCAATGCAATGGGAATGTCTAAAGCTATGATGGAAAAAGTGGCTTATGCTCGTGCTCGTGAGTTGGGTGATGGGAATAATACGACTACAATTTGTTGTACCCGTTATGGAAATGTTATGGCATCAAGAGGCTCGGTTATTCCTCTTTGGGTAAGTCAGATGGAGCAAGGCCTTCCTATTACCATTACAGATCCTAATATGACCCGATTCATGATGACATTGGATGATGCTGTGGATCTTGTGATATATGCCTTTACTCATGGCAAAAATGGAGATCTTTTTGTCCAAAAGGCTCCTGCTTCTACTCTTGTAACATTGGCACATGCACTAAAAGAGCTTTATGCAAAGGTTAATCCAAAATATGGAGAGACCGAGATAAAGGTAATCGGTACTCGACATGGTGAAAAATTGTATGAGACTCTTGTGACACGAGAGGAGATGGTTCGTGCCATTGATATGGGTGAGTATTATCGTATTCCTTGTGATACAAGGGATTTGAATTACGATAAATTCTTTACTCAAGGTGATTCTGAAATAGAAACTATAGAAGATTATCATAGCCATAATACCAAACGATTGGATGTAGAGGGAATGAAAGAGCTTCTTACCAAACTACGTTTTGTTCGTCAGGATTTAGGATTAGAGGCTAAGGAGACTTCTGTTGAAATAAAGTCAGAATGACTTTTTCGGATTGTCGATTAACGTAATTTTATTTGATTTATAATAACACTCTTCATGAATATTTTGGTTACAGGAGCGAATGGATTTGTTGGTAAGAATTTATGTGCAGCTCTGAAAAATGTGCAGTTAGGATATGATAAAACGCATCCTAATTTGTCTATAGAAAATATTTATGAATATGATATAGATTCGGATCCAGAGGATTTAGATGTGTTTTGTGCTGATGCAGATTTCGTGTTTAATCTGGCAGGCGTTAATCGCCCGAAGGATAATAGCGAATTCATGGCAGGAAACTTTGGATTTGCTTCAACGTTGTTGAATAAGCTAAAAAGTCATGGAAACAAATGCCCAATAATGCTTAGCTCTTCTATCCAGGCTACATTGGCCGGTAGATTTGGGAATAGTGAATATGGAAGAAGTAAAAAAGCAGGTGAAGATTTGTTTTTTGACTATTCAAAGGAAACGGGAGCAAAGGTGTTTGTTTACAGATTTTCTAATCTTTTCGGGAAATGGTGTAGACCCAACTACAATTCAGCAGTAGCCACATTCTGTAATAACATAGCAAATGATCTTCCAATCCAGGTGAATGACCCTAACGTGGATATGGAGCTGATTTATATTGATGATCTTGTCGATGAGATGTTTCTTGCCTTGGAAGGTAGAGCACATCATTGTGAATTTAATGGGATAGAGACTGTATGGAAGGAGGATGGCCGTTATTGCGCAGTTCCGGTTTCTCATCAAATTAAATTGGGAGAAATTGTAGACTTGTTGCATACATTCAAAACTCAGCCTCAAACTTTGTTGATGCCATCAATGCCTAATGGTTCTTTCGAAAAGAAATTATTCTCAACATATTTAAGCTATCTTCCGAAAGAAAAGGCAATATATGACCTAAAGATGAATGTAGATAACAGAGGCTCTTTTACTGAGTTGGTGAAGTCTGCAGATAAAGGTCAAGTAAGCATAAATATATCCAAACCTGGCATAACGAAAGGTCAGCATTGGCATCATACCAAATGGGAGATCTTTATTGTTGTTTCAGGTCATGGATTAATCCAAATGCGAAAAGAGGGAAGTGATGAGGTTCTTGAGTATGAGGTGAGTGGAGAAAAAATACAGGCTGTGTATATGTTGCCAGGCTATACTCATAATATTATCAATTTGAGTGATACTCAAGATTTGATTACAGTGATGTATTGTAACGAAATATTTGACCCTTCTCATCCTGATACTTTTCATGATGATGTTAAATAGGATTTTATGAAAACTGACTATACTGATATTAAATGGAAAGATAATGGAAAGTTAAAGCTTTGCATTATCGTAGGAACTCGTCCTGAAATAATAAGACTTGCTGCCGTTATCAATGCATGCAGAAAATATTTTGATGTGATATTGGCTCATACTGGTCAGAATTATGATTATAATCTGAACGGAATTTTCTTCAAGGATCTCAAACTTGATGATCCGGAAGTTTACATGGATGCTGTAGGTGATGATTTAGGCTCAACCGTAGGTAATATCATCAACTGTTCCTATAAACTCTTGGCTCAGACAAAGCCTGATGCGATGCTTGTTTTGGGAGATACCAACAGTTGTTTGAGTGCCATTTCGGCCAAACGTCTGCATATTCCTGTTTTCCACATGGAGGCAGGTAATCGTTGCAAAGACGAATGCCTTCCAGAAGAGACCAACCGTCGTATTGTGGATATTATCAGTGATGTGAACATGGCTTATAGTGAACAGGCACGAACTTATCTACATGAATGCGGATTGCCTAAGGAGCGTACCTACGTTACAGGTTCACCGATGGCAGAGGTTTTGCATGAGAATTTGGTAGAGATTGAGGCGAGTGATGTTCACAAACGTCTTGGTTTGAAGAAGGGCAAATACATTTTGCTCTCTGCTCATAGAGAGGAGAATATTGATACGGAGAAGAATTTCCTTTCACTCTTTAATGCAATCAATGCTATGGCAGAAAAATATGATATGCCAATTTTGTATTCATGTCACCCTCGTAGTAGAAAACGTTTGGAGGCAAGCGGATTCAAATTGGATCAACGTGTCATTCAACATGAACCATTGGGCTTTCATGACTACAACAGTCTTCAGATGAATGCGTTCTGCGTTGTTAGCGATAGCGGAACATTACCGGAAGAGAGCAGTTTCTTTACTAGCATAAATCATCCGTTCCCCGCTGTATGCATCCGTACAAGTACCGAGCGACCAGAGGCTTTGGATAAGGGATGCTTCATTATTGCAGGTATAGACACAAAATCACTACTTCAAGCTGTGGATACAGCAATTGAAATGAATAGTGATGGCGGATATGGTATTCCTGTGCCTGTTTATACCGAAAATGTCTCAACAAAAGTGGTTAAAATTATCCAATCTTATACGGGAATTATTGATCGTATGGTTTGGAGAAAAGATAAATAGTATTTTTTTTTCATAGATTTCAAAACACAGAAAAATCGTTGATTGTTTTTTTCTTAAAATTATTTGTAACATTTTTTAAGAAAATCCGTTGCAACGTAAATTTTATTTCGGGGATTCAAATTGATAATGCAACTTGAGGAGGAAAAAAATGGGTCAGGTAGAAAAAATATTTTTCAGAGCAGAAAGAGAAGAGAAAATCTCCCTCTTTCCAGTTGCCCTGTGG
>JALNVE010000098.1 GCA_023227695.1 Paludibacteraceae bacterium | reverse complement strand
CTCCACAGGGCAACTGGAAAGAGGGAGATTTTCTCTTCTCTTTCTGCTCTGAAAAATATTTTTTCTACCTGACCCATTTTTTTCCTCCTCAAGTTGCATTATCAATTTGAATCCCCGATATATGTTTGTTATATTTGACTATATTTTAACTTATAACTGGAGAATATTCATATATGAATGTGTGATTCCTTTTGTTATAGTTTATTTATCTTCTGTTGATTATTATATTATAGTTGATTCTTCTTTAAATTCTGTTGGGATATTATTAGGCTTTTCTTTAGCTGCTTTAACTTTATTTCTGACTGGGAATGATAATATACAAAAAACTAAGGGTTTTCAAACAGGAATAAAGGTTAGAGGTGAAGAGATTTCCTTATATAATTAAATTATAATGCAGCTTTCTTATCTTATAATTATAGAAACGCTATTATGCATAAGTTTTTATATTGCATCATTGTTTCCTAATGTGTGTTGTCAAAATTTAGCTGTGTTATTAAATGGAGCTTTTCTTTTCTTTTTTTTACATATTCTGTTGTCGACAATCCGATTTGCATCGAATTTATATTTTATTATAATAAAAAAGTAGTTGTATGTGTGTGTTAAAGTAGCTACTTTATTAGGTTGTTTAACTGTATTTTTTGGACTTAATAAAAAAATAATAGAAAAGGAAGACCAACCAGTCTTCCTTTTTTTATACCTGTTTCTTATAACCCGTGACCGCCCAACCGTTAACCCATCTTTCCGATAAAAAATTATTTCGAGAATTTTTATAATATAACTTATTGATAATCAATATTAGTATTTTTAAAGTACCCAAAGTACGTTTGTAGTACACACAAAATTTGAGACAGATTCATATATTTGCACCATGCACATGGTGTTACAGATGAAATATAATTCAGCGAGGGGTATGGACGATTATTATTGTCGTCTCAAAGACTCGTACCGAAATACCAAGGGAACCTATGTACACGCATATTGCTTAACATCGGTTTCATTGCACTTGGACTAGAACTTGGACAAGGGGCGTCTGAAGAACGAATACCCGTCAGTGTCGCGTTACTATGCAAATACTGCCGACAACCTACTTTCAGACGACGGTTGAAAATCTGTAGTACACCAACCGAAAAAGAAAAAAGCCAAAATGCTGTTTTTCAAATGAAATCGGATTATAATCAGAAAGTTGGGTTTTTTTTTTGATTTCTTTGGCGTTGACCTTTATACTGTCAGCAAACTGATGAGACACGCCAATATAAAAACAAAAAAAATCTACGCCATAATCGTCAACTAGAAGAAAGACAATGCGGTAAATCTAGAGGAAGGCCTATTTGAATAACAATGTGTTTTTAGTTATAGTTTAAAAATTCAACCTAAATAGATTGAATAATGAAATTCAACTTATATCAGTTGAAAATTATAATTCAACTTAAATGAGTTGAATTTGAGATATTCTTCGTATCTTTGTACCGTTGAATTTAAAATATGGACAAGATGATAAAAGGAGTTATTACCGGTGATATAGTGGATTCCACTCTTATCCCGATTGAATATAAACCAACTATTATAGAGGTGTTGAATGCTGTTATAGCAGATCTCAGTACTTCTGTAATGGTGAATTATGAAATGTTCAGAGGTGACAGCTTTCAAGTGGTGGTTGACAATAAAGGTTATGCTTTGTCTGTAGCCATTGCCATTCGTGCCGCATTGAGAGCGAACACACCTGAAGGTCAAGAACCTTGGGATGCACGAATGGCAATAGGTATTGGTGAGGTTTCTTTTCAAAGTTCTTCTATTGTCACAAGCGATGGTGAAGCGTTCCGTTTTTCCGGTCGTGAATTTGACAATCTCGGCAAACGACGACTGGCCATAGTTACACCGTGGGAAGATGTTAACGAGGAATTGAAACTAAGCACTTCATTTGCTGACGACATTGTTTCAAAGTGGACCATCAAACAAGCAGACGTTGTATATGCTCGTATCTTTACAAATACTACTCAAAAAGAGTTGGCAGAGAAATTGAATATGAGCATTCAGAATATCAGTAAGCATTTGAAACTTGCCAAAGACGATCTGATCAATTCTTATATCGAACGATTCAAGGAACTCATGAACAAAAAATAATCCAAATGAATACAATAATCATACTGATCAAACTTGTTTGCGCTCATTTATGCTCAGACTTTATTTTCCAGACCGATAGCATTTACAAATGTAAGTCAGAAAAAAGATGGAAAGGTTATATCTATCAGATTCTGCACAGTCTGATTCATGCCATTGTAGCTTACCTTTTTATAAGTCAATGGTCAAACTGGGTTGTGCCGACTGTAATCTTTACCTCGCACCTATTGATTGACTTTACAAAATATAGCTTGAATAAAAAAGGGCTGTTCAGTTTTATCTTTGATCAAATATGCCATTTGGCTGTAATCTTCGTATTATGGTTTGCTCTTTATGGAGATTGCAATTCTATTCAGGATCTATTCTCAACGATAAACACAACGCAGACATGGGCGGTGATTGCAGGATATATTTTAATGCTTAGACCTTCATCCATTATTTTGTCTCTATTCTTGAAACAATGGACTCCATCAAGTACCAGTACTCAGAGTTTGCCAAATGCAGGACAGTGGATTGGTTACTTGGAGCGCATTCTCATAATGACTTTTATAATGATTGGCAGTGTTGAAGGCGTTGGCTTTTTGTTGGCTGCAAAATCTATATTCCGATTCGGAGAATTGAAAAATGACAAAGAAATAAAGACTACAGAATATGTATTGATAGGTACTCTGTCTAGTTTCGCTATTGCAATATTGATAGGCTATCTTGTGAGAATCTTATTCCAAATGGGCTGATGAGAAAGAATGATTCAATATGGATATTCGTTGAGATTGGCGTGGCTTGCTGCTATGCTACATAAGTTCATTTATCCCGAACCTAATGACAGATTTTTTGGAATAAATGGATGGTGCTTGGCATGATTGTCTTGTTCGTTCCATTGCATTATGAAATTTTAGAATGGAAGAAAAAAGAGGGCGTGACATTGTTTGGATGTAATGAACTGGTTATAGAAGATGGTGAGAGATTGAGTGAAAAATGAATTTTATGTTTATAGATATTCAAATCTCCAGCTTTGTCCGAATTGCAAGAGCTTTAGGTTTGGAGTTCTATCCCGTTGTTGTGGGATGATATTGGATTTAGATAAATAGAAAAGGAAGACCAAACAGTCTTCCTTTTTTTATACCTGCTTCTTATAACTCATAATCGCCCAACCGTTAAATACGACAGCGAAGAGGAATAGTGCTACGTAGTTGGTCCAAAGTTCGGGGATGGTGTTGCCTTGGAGATATACGCCTCGCATGATTTCGACAAAGTAGTGGGGGAATATGATATAGGTCATCATTTGAGCCCAATGCGGCATGGAGCTGATGGGGGTAAAAATGCCGCTCATTAGGTTGCAAATCAAGATGATGAAAAACATGAGCAGCATGGCTTGCAGCATGTTGCTGGAGTAGTTGGAGATGATAAGTCCTAAACCCGACATGACAAAGATGAACAGCAAGGCTCCTAAATAGAGACTGGTATAACTGCCTGCCGGAACTAGTCCGTAGACCAACCAAGCAATGAAGAAACAGAGCGTCAGAAGAACCAATCCCATGATCCAGTAAGGAATAAGCTTGGCCAAGATGAACTCGGTTCGGCTGATGGGCGTCACATTCAACTGCTCAATGGTTCCCTTCTCTTTCTCACCCACAATGTTGAGGGCAGGTAAGGCGCCACAAAGCATCAGAATCACGATAATCATCAATGCAGGAACCATGTAATGACGGTAGTTGAGCGTAGGGTTGTAGAAATACCGGATGGTAAAACCGCCCGTAGCTTTTGGGGTTACGTTACCGCTGCGCATCTCGGTCAGAAATTCATTGACGATTTGGCTGAGGTAGCTGCTGCCCAGCGAACCTTTCGTTCCATTTACCGAGTTGGCATTTATCTGCAGGGTGACATCTTTTCCGTTGACCATGTCTTTTTCGAAATTGGCGGGTATGGAGAAGATGATATCTGCCTTCGATGCCTCCACTTTTTTGTAGGCCTCTTCGTAGCTGTAGGCCACGTTGGTCAGCGAGAAGTAGGAGGATGCCTTTAGCTGGTTGATTAGTCTGCGGGAGGCTGACGAGTGGTCGTTGTCTATCAGCGTCACGTTGATGTTTTTGACTTCCAACGTGGTGGCCCAAGGTAGAAACAGCATCAGCATCAGCGGGAACATGATGACCAGCCTTGGCAAGAAGGGGTTACGCTTGAACTGCAACACCTCTTTGTGAATCAAGTATGGAAGTGCTTTCATTATTCGAGTCTGATTTTAAATTTCTTGATAGTGATGGCAATGATAAACGCTGTCATGCCTAAAAGTATGTACACCTCTTTGAGGGCGTATTGGATACTTACGCCTTGAATCATTAGTTTGCGCATGGCCGAAATGTACCAGCGTGTAGGGATGATTTTGGAGATGTATTCCAGAATCGGAGGCATGCTTTCTGATGGGAAAATCATACCCGAGAGAAGAATGATAGGCATCATCAGTACGATGGCGGAGATAAGCATGGCGGCTATTTGAGTCTCTGCCAAAGTTGATATCAGCAGGCCAAGCGATAGCGCAAGGATGATGTACAGGAGTGAGATGGCGATAATCCAGAAGAGGCTTCCCGTAAGGGGAACATCCAGCACGTAATAGGCCAGAATCATGATGGATACCAGATTGATGCATGCCAGTCCGAAATATGGAACCATCTTAGCTATCATGATGGAAAACGGTTTCATCGGAGAGACCAGAAGAACTTCCAGCGTACCGCTCTCTTTTTCACGTACAATGGAGACGGAGGTCATCATGGCACAGATCAGGATCATGATTAATCCCATGATGCCGGGCACAAAGTTGAACGAACTCTTCATCTGCGGATTGTACATCAGATGTACATTGATGGGAGAGACTTGTGGTTCAATACCTTTCATTGTCTTTTCGCTGAGTATGTTATAGAGCTCTTGTGCTATATAGTTGCTCTCGATGGAGGCAGTGTTGGGGTCTGTTGCGTTTACGGAGATGCATACTCTGTTGTCGAGGCCGGAGTAAACCTCGTTCTCGAAATTGGCTGGAAAGGTAATCGTGACATCCGCCTTGTTAGTTCGGAGGTAATTGTCGATTTCATTTTCTATCTGAAGAAATCCAACGAAATCGAAGCGTGGATTCTGGTCAATCTCCTCGGCCAGACGCTCCATCATTTCCGTATGTTTGGGAGCGAGTATGGCTGTCTTGATGTTTTTCACATCGGTAGATATGGCAAATCCGAAGAGCAGAATTTGCGCAATAGGCATGACTAGCAGAATCAAAATAGCCCGTTTGTCCCTGTATATATGGAAAAATTCCTTTTTTATGAAAGCTAAAAACTGATTCATAACTTATTCTCCTCTTTTTGCCCTACGGGCTAATTGGTCAAAAACTTTGCTCATGGAGTCTACATGGAATTGCTCCTTCAGATTCTTTGGCGTGTTGAGTGCTTCGATTTTTCCGTCAACCATGATGGAGACGCGGTTGCAGTACTCGGCTTCGTCCATGTAGTGGGTAGTTACGAATATGGTGATGCCGTTGGCAGCGGTTTCGTAAATCATCTCCCAAAACTGTCGGCGGGTAGCAGGGTCAACCCCTCCGGTGGGCTCGTCCAGAAAAACGATTTTCGGGTGGTGGAAGATGGCTGCCGAGAATGCCAGTTTTTGTTTCCATCCCAATGGAAGTGAGCTGACCAGCGTGTCTTTTTTGTTTTCAAAGTCCAGCTTCTTCAGCAAAGCGGTACTTTCTCTCTTCATCGTCTCTTTTTCAACACCGTAAATGCCTGCGTAAAGTTGAATGTTTTCCATGACGGTGAGGTCTTCGTAGAGCGAAAACTTTTGACTCATGTATCCGATGTGTTTTTTTATCTTTTCCGATTGTTTGGCAATGTCGAATCCGGCAACGGTTCCGGTACCTTCGCTCGGGAAACTCAACCCGCAGAGCATACGCATGGCGGTGGTCTTGCCCGCACCGTTGGCACCCAAGAAACCAAATATCTCGCCCTCTTTTACGGAGAAGGTGATGTTGTTGACGGCAACGAAATCGCCGAACCTTTTGGTCAATCCGTTTACACAAATCACGTCTGCCATGTTATTCTTTTGTCAATTTCATGAAACAATCTTCGATGGTTACTTCCGTAGGACGGATCACGATGTCCTGATGTCCTAATGCCAGCATCTTCTTCTTTAATGCCTCTAATGACGAGTCGTTTTTCAGAAGCAGATGGTGTGAAGCACCGAATGTATAGCAGTCTTTCACTTCCGAATTTTTCCGAAGGTCTGTCAGCAGGCGGAACATGTCGGTGCTGCTGGTTTCGTAAAGATTTTCGTTGAAGCGGTTAACTGTCTCTTGAGGTGTCTGGACGGAGAGGAATCGGCCGTCTTTTATCAATGCAATGCGGTCGCAAAGCGTAGCTTCGTCCATGTAGGGTGTGGAGACGAGAATGGTGATGCCTTGCGCCTTCAGCTTTTTCAACATTTGCCAAAATTCCTTACGGGATGTTGGGTCAACGCCTGTGGTTGGTTCATCCAAAAAAAGCACTTTAGGTGCGTGGATGAGGGCACAGCACAAGGCGAGCTTTTGCTTCATTCCTCCAGAGAGTTTCTCCGCTCGTCTGGTTTTGAAAGGCTCTATATGTCTATAAAGATCTTCTATCAGATGGTAATTCTGTTGAATCGTAGTGCCGAAAACAGAGGCAAACAGCTCCAGATTCTCTTCGACGGAGAGGTCTGGATAGAGGGAAAAATGACCGGGCATGTAGCCTATCATCTTTCTTATCTTTTTGAAATCTCTCTTTACATCGAGTTTGTCAACGAAGGCTTCGCCTTTATCTGCCAACAGAAGGGTAGTGAGGATACGGAACGCAGTGGTCTTTCCTGCACCATCTGGCCCAATTATGCCGAAAATTTCGCCCTTGTCGACAGAAAAACTGATGCCCTTCAGAGCCTCTACTTTCCCGTAAGATTTTCCGATGTCGTTTACTTGAATCATTCTTTCCAACTTACGTTTCCGAACATTCCGATCTTTATGAATCCGTCGTTCTTTACACCGATTTTGATGGCATAGACGAGATTCTCTCTGTTGCTTTGTGTCTGGATATTCTTAGGTGTGAATTCACTTTTAGGTGAAATCCATTTGATGATGCCTTTGTATTTCAGCGTTTTCTCACCGCCAAAGTTAGCTGTGACTTCCACCTCCTGACCAATCTTCAGATCCATTAATTGACCGGAGGTGACGTAGGCGCGGAGTGTCATGTCGTTGATGTTGGCCACTTTGAACAGTGGTTTGCCGATAGCGGCAAACTCTCCAGCTTCGGCATATTTGTTCAGAATTGTGCCGTTGATAGGTGAAGTAACACTACATTTCGAAAGTTTGTCTTGTACCTGTGCTATCTGCATTTCGATGGATGAGCTTTGAGCATCGATGCTATTGTTACTCTTCTGTAGGGTTGATTTTTGGGCAGCGATCTGCGTCTCCAGCACTTTGATGTGAGAATTCACATCGTCCAGCATTTTCTGGGTAGCGGCGTTGTCTTTCAGCATGTTTTCGATTCTTGTCTTCTCCGTTAGCTGCTTGTTCAGTTGCTCCTGCAAGTAGGCAATCTGAGTCTCTACGTCGGGCTTGTTGGCAGAGACGGATTTGACATTTTTTTGAAGCTGAAGTTTGGTGAGATAGAGCTGCATCGAGTCGATGGCTCCTATCTTTTCGCCAGCCTTTACCGTATCGCCCTCCTGAATGTGAAGGTCTAGAATACGGCCGTTGCTCTCAGCCGAAACGGTTACCTCTGTAGCTTCGAAATATCCGTTGGCAGTGCTTCCTTTCTCGTCTCCGTTGCATCCGCACAGAAAGAGAAGCGATAGTAATATGAGATTATTCTTTTTCATGATAATTACCAATTCATTGTTGTTTTGAGGTTATACATATTGTTTAGAAGCTCTAGGTCGTGCATCTGCCGGGTTAGGAGAGCATCGTTTTCGTTGTTGATGTTTCGTAACAGTTCGTTGATGGTGATGACTCCGTTTTTGTATTGCGATTCAGAAGCCTTACGGATGGAGGTGCGTAGGTTTACAATCTCTGTGTCGTGAGTTTTGACATCTTCCATCTTTTGGATTTCATTCCGTTGAAGCGTCTCCTGTTGCTGAATGTTCCATTCGAAAAGGGAACGGTTGTTCTCTATGGAGCTTTGCGAAAGGCTGATGTTATTGAGTGAATTCTTCTTTGTATAGAATGAACTTAGGTTCCACTGCAGGCGGATACCGCCGATGGCATTCCATGTGAATTCGTCGTAGAGCATATCATTGAACATGTTCAGACCAGGCTTGCCGTAAAAGCCTTGGGTAAAAAGACTGATCTGTGGATAACTGCCCGCTTTGATGCTTTGTTCCAAACTCTTCTGTTGCTGAATCTGAGAGTCGAAGAGAAGAAGTTCGGTACGCTTGTTTTCGCCCTGAAGCTCGATGGGTTGAGGCTTTTCTAAAACCTCATTGTTCGAAATCTCCAGTCCAGTAAGAAGTCTGAGCATCTGTTTGTAGGCGTGGATGGCATTCTCGATTTTTACCTGTTTCTGTTCCAGTTGTAGCACCTCTACTTGTATGTATTCGGTGTCAGAGGGAATGGCAACGCCGTTTCTGACCTGAGATCTGATGAGATTCAGGTTGCTGAGAAGCAGCTCTTTCAGATTCTGACTCTGTTTCTGTTGCTCCTGAAGCATCAGAATGCCGAAATACGTTTGGTTGACGCGGCTGTAGATGGTCTCAATCTCTTTTTGGATAGAGAGACGTTTGACTTCGGCGTCGGACTCGATCTGTCTTTTCTTGGCAGCGGTGGCGCCTCCGTCCCAAATGATTTGGTTCATCTGGAGCATTACCTTATATTGGTCATAAGAGAGGCCTTTCATCTTGATGCCAGCACGTTGGTAGAGATTTTGCATCTCTTCCGGAAAATCAGTCACATCACTTTGCAGTGTGGCTTGCGCCGAAAAGATGAACTGCGGAAGATAGTTGCGGCAAGCGTTAGAAAACGAGTAATCTTTGCTTTTCTCTATCAGGTCATATTGCTTCACGAGAGGGTAGTTCTCGTTTGCCGAGCGGTAACACTCATCGATGGTTACGGCTTGCGTAAGCGAGACGAATGTCAATGTGAAGAAAAGGATTAAAGTTTTTTTCATATTCTTTTCAGTTTAATATCAGATTGTCAATCCAGTTGGGGATCTGACGCTCTCTGTTTTCCATGAATTTCAAATAATGTTCTTCGTCAAAGTCGAAAACTTTTGTGTAGACAGGTTTCGAGATGAATGGGAATAAAATGAGCGACAAAAGATTGAGAATTTTGTTCAGAATTTCGTCTTCCGAATAACCAATTTCTCTGAATTGAGCCAAAAGATGAGATTTCATTAAGTTTTTCTTTAGTAGAAGAAAATCTAAGATATACTCAGGGTTTACATGTACTTCGGAGATGATGAAAGTAGGAAGTTCCTGCTCTTCTTTCATGGTAGCGAAGTATTGCTTGGCTATGGTTATCAGTTTCTCTCGAAGCGGCATCTCTTTGTTGTTGATGTTGACGAATAGGGCGTTGAAGAATTTTTCAAACTCTTCCATCATGATGATTTTGAAGAGTTGCTCTTTACTTTTGAAGTAGTAGTTGAGCAGTGCCAAATTGATGCCAGCATCTTCCGCAATGTTGCGCGTACGAGTAGCTGCGTACCCTTTCTCCCGAAATAACTTTCGGGCGGCCTCTTTGATTTTATTTTCTGTATCTACGGACATGACATCTCCAATTGTTTAAATACAAAGTAAATAAATCATTTGATTTAATCAAATGATTTATTTATTAATTTTAAAAAATCATAATGGAACAAGTGTGAATGATAAGTTTTTTAGAAATGAACAGGTAAATTCTATTGGTTTTTATGAAAACGAAGGGCCGAATGCTCACGCATTCAGCCCCTTTCTAATTTATTGATATAACTGCTTCTATATGAAGGGGATTCAAATTGATAATGCAACTTGAGGAGGAAAAAAATGGGTCAGGTAGAAAAAATATTTTTCAGAGCAGAAAGAGAAGAGAAAATCTCCCTCTTTCCAGTTGCCCTGTGGAGAATATGT
>JALNVE010000097.1 GCA_023227695.1 Paludibacteraceae bacterium | reverse complement strand
TGACCTATAGAGAAGTTACATTGCTCGATTTTGGCTCTGAATGTTTTGAATCTCTCAAACCACCAGCATTTATCGCAGATTAGAGCATGTTGCACCACGCAAATTGACCCATAGGTCACAAATCATTCTTCTGATCTACTTTTTGAAGTGTGACAAGACATTTCATCGACGATTTTCTCTCTTCGGGAGCAGAAACGATCTCAGACAAAAAGATATCACCGCTACCATTTTCAGGCATCCATAAAGCCGTTTTTTCTTTATCAATAAGGATTGCGCCCAACAAAAACAAGAAACAGGTAAGCGAGAATCCGAACATCCACCCTAACCGATACTTTAATTTGGTAAACGACAAAATGAACGAGAAAAACAGAGCAACACCCAAAAGATCAAGCAGGAATAGCCCTACCTTCCCGAATGAGAAATACATGCCATACACGATTCCCAAAAGCAGAGGAAATAGCAAACGGACAAACGGCATCTTATGCAAAAACAAAAAAGACTCCATACAAATAGATTACAAAACAGAAAGAAACGGTCCTATCAAAAGAGATTTAGCAAACGAACAATCTCCCGACCTAGCAGACCAAACAAGTAATAAATTTCAAAAAAGAAGGGTCGAAAGGAAAGTTTCGACCCTTTATCTTAACTTAAAGACGTTTCAAATTTGCAATTGTCTCAGTTGGATTTTCAGCTCCGAAAACGAAGCTACCGGCAACCAAGACATCGGCTCCAGCCTCCAAAAGGCGTTTGCCTGTCTCGTAGTTCACGCCACCATCAATCTCAATAACAGCCTGAGAATTACGTTTCAAAATCAACTCCTTCAAACGACGGGTTTTGTCGATGGTGTTTTCAATAAATTTCTGTCCGCCAAAACCTGGGTTTACAGACATCAACATCACCAAATCAACATCAGCTACAATCTCCTCCAAAACAGAAACCGGAGTATGTGGGTTAAGCGTAACACCAGCCTTCATGCCCAACGATTTGATGCGTTGGATAGAACGGTGAAGGTGCACACAAGCCTCGTAGTGAACATTCAAAACGGCAGCACCCAAACGATGAAAATCGTCGATAAACTTATCGGGTTCCACAATCATCAAGTGAGCATCAAGCGGTTTTGTGCAGTATTTGTTCACGCTGGCAATGACGGGCATACCGAAAGATATGTTCGGCACGAAAACGCCATCCATGATGTCTAGATGAAGCCAATCGGCCTCGCTATTGTTTATCATCTCCACCTCCTTACGCAGATTACCAAAATCAGCGGAGAGCAAAGAAGGAGCTATCAAATGAGCCATAATTGTTGTTTTGTATTAGTCAGAATAAGGATTGGAACCTATTGAGCTCAAATCCGTCACAAAATTAGCATTTTAGAACGAGAGTTGAAAATCGTTTTAAAAATTATCCACCCAAAGGGTGGAACCGATTAGGCCAATTGGTCTAATTGGTTATTTGGGCAAAGCCCAAATAAAAAAAAGGAGGAAAGGATCCGAAATCCTTTCCTCCAAAAATTTTTCAACGGTCACTCATCATCCTTTTGTAGAGACTGTCTCTACCTCCTCCCTCAAATCGATTTCATTTCCTTGCTCATCATAAAATTGATATTGCAGGAATGAAAGGCTTTGCGAAGGAATAAGTGAGAATGAGGACTTGAACCTACGTTTCCATTTCCATTTCAGGGTAAAGAAAGGAAAACCTCGATTGATGAACGCCGCGACATAAGGGTGAACCATCAGTTTAAACCTCTTAATCTTTAAGCTGTTCGTCAAATAATCAATCTTGTTCTCTAATGCATCCACGAACAAGATGGAAGGTTGTGAAACACCTTTCCCATAACACGTTGGACACACCTCTTCTGTTTCGATGTGCATCTCCGGACGCACCCGTTGACGTGTAATCTGCATTAATCCAAATTTGCTTAACTGAAGGATGTTATGTCTTGCACGGTCGTGAAGCATATTTTCTTTCATCCTATCGTAAAGCTTTTGTCTGTTTTCGGGCTTCACCATATCGATAAAGTCCACGACAATGATACCGCCCATATCCCTTAGGCGCAATTGACGTGCAATCTCATCACCGGCAGCAAGATTCACCTCGATGGCATTTTCTTCCTGATCATTTCCGGCTTTAGATTTATTTCCACTATTCACGTCTATAACGTGCATAGCTTCAGTGTGTTCTATAATCAGATAAGCTCCGTTCTTAAACGAAACGGTTCTTCCAAATCCAGATTTAATCTGTTTGGTGATTCCGAAGTAATCGAAAATCGGCAGTTCATCATCATAGAACTTAACGATACCCACTCTTTCTGGAGCAATCTGTCTTACGTAATCGCAGACCTCCTCGTAGACCTTACGGTCGTTAAGGTGAATGTTCTCGAATGAAGGGTTGAATATATCCCTTAGAATACTAACCGTACGGCCGCTCTCCTCACAAAGGAGTATAGGCAACTTGGATGATCTGCTGGCTTTCTCCATACCTACTTCCCAACGTTTTACCAACGCCCTGAGTTCGGCATCAAGTTCCTTCACATCTACGCCCTCAGCTACGGTACGCACAATCACACCGAAATTTTTCGGTTTAATGCTCCGCATCAACTGCTTGATACGGTTGCGTTCCTCTTGAGATTTAATCTTTTGGGATACATAAACTTTGTCGGCAAAAGGCATCAGCACCAAATAACGACCTGCAATAGAAATCTCGGACGTAAGTCTCGGACCCTTGGTCGAAATAGGCTCTTTTGCAATCTGCACAAAGATTTCCTGACCTTGAACAAGCACATCAGCAATAGAGCCGTTCTTGTCTAAGTCTTTCTTTAATTGAAATTTGGATAATGAAGGAATATGCTTCCTGTTATTCAGTAACTCCTTGGTATATGCCACCATAGAGGAGAACTGCGGACCTAAATCCTGATAATGAAGGAAAGCACCCTTCTCGTAGCCCACATCAACGAATGAAGCATTTAGTCCGGGCATCAATTTCCGCACTTTGGCCAAGTAAATATCACCGACAGAAAAAGTCTCGGATTGAATTTCCCTGTTAAATTCAACCAGCTTCTTCTCTTCCAACAGTGCGATAGAAATTTTGGATGCTTGAACGTCAATTACTAATTCGCTATTCATCTATAAAATAATGTTTTGAAAAAGCTATTCTTGGATAGCGCAAACAGAAATATTGTTTTTCGTATTAGAAATCTCCATAAAACAAAGAACAAACCTGATGGAAGACCATTAAGTTTGTCCTTGCTTTTTTTAAGATAAATCACACAGCGTCGTCATTAGTGTTTCTTATGACGATTCTTCTTCAATCTTTTTTTACGCTTATGTGTTGACATTTTATGTCTTTTTCTTTTTTTACCACTTGGCATATCCTTAAAATTTAAAAAGTTTATTAATTATCCTTTTATTTCTTTACCTCAGAGACAAAAGTCTTTGCTGGTTTAAATGCTGGAATGTTGTGTTCTGGGATGATGATCGTTGTATTCTTTGATATGTTACGAGCAGTCTTCTCTGCTCTTTTCTTAACTATAAAAGAACCGAATCCCCTCAAATACACATTGTCTCCATTACTTAACGATTTCTTGACTTCATCCATAAATGATTCAACAGTCTTCAAAACGTCAAGTTTATCGATTCCAGTTGATTTTGAAATTTCATTAACGATATCCGCTTTTGTCATCTCGATAAAAATTTATTTTGTTATACTTAAATGCTTTAGAACGTTTAAATTTTGGTCTGCAAATATAGAAGTTTAATTGTTAATAAAAAAGCAATGTATGTTTTTTTTGGAGAGTTTTTTCCTATAAACCACAATTTATAAACTTATTAGCAAACAGTATTATTATATAGGAAGCAAATAGAGCAAACATGTTTTTTTGCATTTTTTTTACAGCAACAAACCATTTTCCCATTTTATTTCTATATTTGCCTTGTTTGAATAAAAACAATATTAATTTCTAAAAATTCTACGAAAAATGTCAGTAAACAAAGTTATCTTAGTGGGAAACGTAGGAAAAGATCCTGAAGTCCGCTATGTTGAACAGAACATGCCTGTTGCTAATTTCACTCTTGCAACCACAGAAAAAGGGTATACAACCCAAAGTGGAACCGTCGTTCCAGACAGAACGGAATGGCACAACATTGTTGTATGGAGAGGATTGGCAAAAGTTGCTGAAAATTACATCCGTAAAGGAACTCAACTTTATCTTGAAGGAAGAATTCGCACTCGCAATTGGACAGACCAAAATGGTGCAACAAGATACACCACAGAGATTTATGCTGAGAATATCGAGTTGTTAGGCAAACGTCCAGAGGGCGGAGTTGCTCCCCTTACGCCATCTAACAACCAACAGCAGTCTCAGAGCCAAGGACCAGTGCCAACTTCACCGCCAGCGGCTCCAGCAAACAATGATGAAGCTAACGACCTACCATTCTAAAGGTCATTATTGAAGAATCATTTTTATTTACTATATTTGCAAGGACGGAAAAATTCCGTCCTTGTTTGTTTAACAAATACGAAGATAATTGGACCCTTCCTCTTTCATTTCAGATTTAGCAGATGGCATCCCGTCCCAACCTTGGAACGGTTGGATTTATGCATGCACTGCCTTTTTACTCATTGCATCCTTGCTTTTCATGACAATCTCGTCATACTTGGAATCTTTCCTTTTTTCACTGTCTGTCAAGGACATAACAATCATCAAAGCATCAAAAAACACAGAAGAGACTAAATTCAGGTCACTCCTACAGTCACCACAAAGAATATTAGGAACTTTGGTCGTTACAAAATACTCATCCATCCTGCTGATGGTAGGATGTCTGACCTGTTTTATCCTTAGTTTCAGCAAACAAACCATTCTTCCTAACTGGGCATTAGCTCTCATCATTCTTTTGGCCAACTTTGTGCTGATTTTCAGCTTTGAAGAGCTAGTTCCAAACTTGCTTTTCCATAAGAAAAAGACAGGTTTTCTCTCTTTTTCTTACCCTATCATGAGTTTTTTCGACAAACTGTTTTTGCCCGTCACCTTTGTTTTGAGGAATTTCACCTCCATCATAGACAGACGAATGGAGACAAAAACACAACACAACATATCTATCGAAGAGCTCTCTGAAACTTTGAAGCTGACGGCAGTCGAGAAGAAGGACGAGAAAGATATTCTGCAAGGAATCGTCAACTTCGGGAAAATCAATGTGGACGAAATCATGAAACCGCGCGTCTACATTGTTGACGTAGATATAAAAAACGACTTCGACACCGTGGTCAAGATCATCCGAGATTCTGAATATTCAAGACTTCCCGTTTATGAAGATTCCATCGACAATGTAAAGGGGATTCTTTACATCAAGGACATTCTCCGTCACATCGAAAAGGAGAGAGAGTTTGAATGGCAAAGCCTTATCCGTAAAGCCTACTTCATTCCGGAGACGAAAAAGATTGACGACTTGATGAAAGAGTTTCAGGAGAAACGAATCCACATGGCCATCGTTGTCGATGAGTTTGGGGGCACATCTGGAATCGTGACTTTAGAGGATATTTTGGAGGTGATTGTAGGCGACATCTGCGATGAACACGACGAAGACGAGCACAAACTCTACACCTCTATCGACGAGAAGAATTATGTGTTGGACGGCAAACTTCCGCTCAACGAATTCTTCAAAATCAAGAGCGTTGACCGAGAGAAGTTCAAAGACATCGACACTGACGCCGACACGTTGGCTGGTCTGCTACTCGAGATAAGCGGAGATATCCCTGACGCCGGTGAAACCATTGAACACGAGGGTTATATCTTCAAGATTGTGGCTGCTGACAACCGACGAATCAAAAAAATAAAGCTCCAGATTCCTTGATTCTTTGACGGAACAAAGCCTCAACAAGAAATGAAATGAGACAATTTTAGATTGTTTAATTTCATGTCAAAACATAACATCGTGCCAAAAAAACAGATAATTTTGCATTTCAACAAAAACGAAATAACAAGATGAAACAGTTTCTTCAAACTATCGCTATACTAGGCATTCTCGCATGCTGTGTTTTTTCATGCAGCGAGTACACGCCAAAACCCAAAGGCTATTTCAGAATAGACTTCCCCAAAAACAAAGAGCATGTGAAATTTGAAGAACCTAATTATCCTTTCTCTTTCGAATACCCCAGCATTGCCAAGGTTATTCCTACAAAAAAGAGAGAAGGTAAAGACTCTTTCTGGGTGGATATTGTCTACCCATCGTTGAATGCTAAAATCTATTGCAGTTATAAGACAATCAATGGAAATTTCCAGGAGATTGCAGAAGACTCCAGAACATTCGTATATAAACATACGGTTAAAGCCGACGGAATAACCGAGCAGCCTTACGAAAATGCAAAGAAACATGTCTATGGCATTTTTTACGAATTGAAAGGCAACACGGCTTCCAACTTCCAGTTTATATTGACAGACAGCACAAAACACTTCTTCAGAGGTGCTCTCTACTTCAACGCCGCACCAAACAAAGACTCCATTGCTCCCGTATGCCAATACGTAAGAGAAGACATCATTAAACTGATTGAGTCTTTTGAGTGGAAGGAATAATCAACCAAAGGGAATAATTTTTAGAATTATGGCAAAAAAGATTTTAAACATATCCATCTTCTTAATCACCGTCATAGCCATCTATTTCATCTCTGAAAAAGTATTTTTCAGATTGGACTTGACGTCAGAGAATAGATACAGCATTTCAGACAACTCCAAACGATTGCTTGAAGGTTTGGAAAAACCGTTGGAGGTGAAAATCTATTTGGACGGAGACCTTAATTCTGGGTTCCTACGTCTGAAGAAATCAACGAAAGAGATGCTCGACGAGTTTTCTATCTACGCCAATTCTAATGTGAAATACGAATTCATCAACCCCTCGAATGCAGCGAATGCCGAAGAGCGCGAAAAGGCATACAACGAATTGGAGAAGAGAGGCTTAAGAGGAACGATGGTTTATGATAAAGACAACGAAGGAAAGTCCATCCAGAAAGTCATATTCCCTTGGGCTGAAATAACTTACAACGGGAAGACCCGTCCGGTTTCTCTATTGAAAAACGTATACGGAAATTCTGGCGAACAGAACTTGAACATCTCCGTCGAGAACTTGGAGTTTGAGTTGACAGATGTGATCCGAATCCTGACCTCTAAAAGCGTGCAGAAGATTGCATTTTTGGAAGGTCACGGAGAGTTTCCTGAACCATTAGTTTATGACGCTTCATTAGCACTCAGCCGATACTATCAGGTAGACAGAGGCTCCATCACTGACGACCCTGCCATTCTTGATGCATACAAGGCTGTCATCGTAGCCGGACCAACAGGTACTTTCTCAGAAAAAGAGAAATATACCATCGACCAATATATCATGAAAGGCGGAAAGGTTTTGTGGCTATTAGATGGAGTGAGAATCTCGTTGGATAGCTTGTCCAAAAGGCCTGAGACCATCGGCATCACGAACGATTTGAACTTGTCTGACCAACTTTTTACCTATGGTATACGTATCAACCCAGTGCTTGTTCAGAATGTGCAATGCGCTTTGATACCCGTCAACATGGCCCGCGAAGGCGACCAGCCTAATTTCCAGCCCGCGCCTTGGTACTACTCTCCGCTCCTACTTACATCGCCAGCTCATCCTATCACAAGGAATCTGACACCCATCAAGAGCGAATTTGTCAGTTCCATCGATTTTGTAGGCTCTGATTTGCAGCTCAAAAGAGAGATGTTGCTTGTCACTTCAACCGGTTCCCACATTCAGAATGTTCCATCCATCGTAAGCATGGACGTCATCAATGTAGAGCAAAACGGACAGTATTTCAACATCAACGCTCCTATCCTTACAGGAGTTTTGGAAGAGGGTGTTTTCCCTTCCGTATTTAAAAACAGAATGGTTCCAGAAGGCGTAAAGACCACTGAGAAGACCATCTTTGAAAGCAAACCAACCAAGATGATTGTCATTGCCGACGGAGATATCATTCGCAACGACGTCCAGGGACATGGCGAGAACATGAACATTCTTCCTTTGGGATTGGATAAATACATGAACCAGCAGTTCGGAAACAAAGACCTTATACTCAATGCGGTGAACTATTTGACGGATGACGATGGTTGGATGTCACTCCGTAACCGCGAGATTAAGATGCGTCTTCTCAACAAGCCAACTGTCGTTGGAATGAAAAAATTCTGGCAGGTAAGTAACTTCCTGCTTCCTCTGTTGGCATTGGGAATCTTTGGCGTCTCTTTCTTCTTTATCAGAAAAAAGAAATACTCTAAATAAGATGCTTTTCGAATAATAAAACACAAACAAAATGGGACTATTTTCAGCTTTGATGGGCAATGCAGGTAGCGTTGACACCAATAAACTAAAAGAACAATACGCTCAACTATTGATAGAAAATGAAGAGATTGAATTAGGATTCAAACTTATCCGAGACACTTTCATTTTCACAAACAAACGACTAATTCTGATCAACGTTCAGAACCTCACCGGATCAAAGATTGAATACTTTTCTGTTGCTTATAAAAGCATCTCCCGTTTCAGCATAGAGACAACCGGAATGTTTGACTTGGATGCAGAACTGAAAATCTGGATTGGAAGTGAAGAAGAACCAAGCATCACCAAACAATTCAACCGTTCGGTAAATGTTTACGAGGTACAGAGAATATTAGCTCACTATTCATTATAAGAGAAAAGGATGTCGGTTTCGGCATCCTTTTTTTGTGGATAGAGGCGAAATTATCTCTCTTTTTGCAATGAATGACATTTAATCAAAATGAAGTTGTGAATCGTCAATAATGTTACATTCGAAATAATAATGTATTTTTACGGAATTTTCTATGTGATGTTAATAAAGCTCCGTGCCGAATGAGCTTAACTGAAGACTGAATTAAAATTAATTAAATCTTTATGGTATTAAAAAAATATCTCTTAGCCCTTGCGGCAATGGCTGCAACTACAGCAGTACAGGCAGCAGACATGATAGGTATCAGGGCCGATAATTCAAAAATTCTTAAAGAAATAACAGCGGTATGAAAAAAATAATTATTAGTTTGATAGTGTTGTTGGCATTCATTTCGGCAACAGCACAAAATAGCCGCTTCAACTCATCTAACAAAGATTCCTGCCAGACCGTCCTTGCAGAAGAGAGCAATTTAGAGTTCACTTATAACGAGGAAAATATGACGGCAGCAGTTGCAAAAGAAAAAAACAAGGACATTGAAACTGCCATCATCCCATACAAGGTAAAGAAAGACGGAAAAATTTACGATGTTACAAGCATCGGAGAGTCGGCATTTTATAGTTGCAAAAGCCTGACAAGCATCAAGATTCCAGAGTCGGTTACTAGCATCAGAGATTATGCATTTTCTCATTGTAGCAGCCTGACAAGCATCGTGATTCCAAATTCGGTTACTAGCATCGGAAATAGGGCATTTGGTGGTTGCAGCAGTCTGACAAGCATCGTGATTCCTGAGTCGGTTACTAGCATCAGAGATTATGCATTTTCTCATTGTAGGAGCCTGACAAGCATCGTGATTCCAAAGTCAGTTACAAGTTTCATTTGATAGTTGCATCAGCCTGACAAACATCAAGATTCCTGAGTCAGTTACTAGCATCGGAGATGGGGCATTTTTTGGGTGCAGCAGCCTGACAAACATAAATGTTTCTAGTGAAAATAAGAACTATACATCTGTCGATGGCGTTTTGTACAATAAAGATATCACTAAATTATTAGCTTGTCCTAGTGGATTAAAGAGCATCGTGATTTCAGAGGGAGTGACAAGCATCGGAAGTAAGGCATTTTCTGATTGCGACAACCTAACAAGCATCGTAATTCCAGAGTCTGTGACAAGCATCGGAGATTGGGCATTTGCTTATTGCAGCAGCCTGACAAGCATCGTGATTCCAAAGGGGGTTACAAGCATTGTATATCACGCATTTGACGGTTGCGATAACCTCAAAACCGCCAAGGTACCAGAAGGTTTGGATATAACACATGTATCATTTCCATCAACTACAGAAATTATAAGATATTAAAATTTAGGAGATTACAAGAGAAAAAGGATGTCAGTTTCGGCATCCTTTTTTTGTGGATAGAGGCGATATTATCTCTCGATTGACAATGAATGGATCAGCGGATAGGTGGGGTTGGTACAAGGACAAGAATCCCCAGATTCAAGAATAAAGTTTGGCAAGCCTGTACATGAAAAACTTCACGTCTGCCACGCC
>JALNVE010000096.1 GCA_023227695.1 Paludibacteraceae bacterium | reverse complement strand
TCCAGATTCAGTTTGTAAGATACCAACATGCCAGTACCAAAGGGTCTATATACATACAGCGTGTCGTAATCCTGACCTGCTGTTTCTGGAAGTGAATCGTATTCAATATTTGTAATGATAGTATCGCTTATAGCGGTAGAATCACTTTTTTCATTTTCGGCAGAATATGTATGACTTAAAGAAAGTAAAGAGATGGAGGCAATGGCCAATGTCTTTAATGTATTCATACTTGACTCTTTTTTGTTAGAAGCTAATAATTAACGAAAACTACAATTTATATTTTCCTAAAATAGTTTGTGGAAAATGTAAACAGCATCTTAATCATATTCGAAAATCTCATTGTCCATATCGTCTTCAATCTCTTCTTCCTCCTCAACTTCAGTATGACCAAAATCCACATCGTTGGTAGTGATGGTGTAGAGGTAGTTGTATTCTGTGCTGGCGATATAGTTTGTCGATTGTTCATATACTTTTTTTACATCTCCGCTTAGTAATACTGTAATTGCTTTGCGGACGGAGATGTATTTGTCGTATAACTCGTTCTGTTTGTATAATAAGTTTTTCAACTCACTTGCAGAATAGCTACATGCGCTGTTGCTGTTGTTTTGGTTGATATAATTAATTACCCTTTTGTTTGCGTTTTGTATTTCAGCAAAGGTTGGTGCCTTGATGATTTCTTCGTGGCGTCGTTGTGTGCTGTTGAGTACGCAGTACAAATCGTAAATGAGATTTTCACGCTGATGGTCCTGCTCCAAATCGAAAGATTCTAGCATGGATTCTTGTAGCGACGACCAACTTTTTCCCCAACAGGATTCTTTGCCCAAAACGAGTTTGGAATATAGCGTCTTTCTTGCTTTTGAGAAATCGAACCAGATGTTTCTCTCTTCTTGGATGAGGCTGTCCAACTGTACATTTTCTGATATTTCGCTGTTTGTGAGAATTTTGATTTCAAAATGAAAAAGCTTGAAGTGTCCAAGATGTTCGTCTAATTTTTTCATCAAAGAATCCTCTTCTTCAGTTAATCCTTCCTCTTCGTAGACAAAAGACTTGACGATGCGGCAGTAACTTTCTATTTCATTTTCTGGACTTTTTTCGGTTTTGCGGTGGGTGTCGTATATGTATTTTGATATGCGGCAGTCAAACAGATTCCAAAGCTCATCATCGCTCAGGTTACCTTGTTTATAGTCCTCCATGTTAGACAAGTTGATAAGGTCTACAGCAACCTGCCATTCATTCGGATTGTCTTGTTTGAAATTATGCCACAAACTGTCTTTCCCTTTCAGGAATCCCTCTTGTCGAAGTGTGTTTGTTAAGTTTTCGCAAGGCCATAAAATTTCAACAGTATGGGTGGGCTTTTTCTTGAATTCGGGTGCTTGTACTTCTGAAACACTAGGAAGTGACTGATTTTTATTGCCATTTTTACCCCTTTCTGCATCGCAAGATTGCAATGAGAATAGTATCCCTAAGAAGGAAAGAAGTAATCCTATATGATAAAATTTGTAGCTGTACATTCTTAGTTCCTTGAAAAACCAGAATTCTTAGAGCTAATTCATTCTTTTTGTTCGGAAAAATATTCTTTTCCGTGTTGATTGTCAGTGGATTAGTCTGTTTCTGATTTTCAATACAAAGATAATTCAATTTTATGTATTCGTTAGATAAAATATGTGAATAAATAGAGGATGTTTAACCACCTGATTTTTCAATTAAATGAGAAATAAAACAGATAAGAATTCAGGGATAATCTATAAACTTTCAAAAGTTAATAACTTTACGAATCGATATGTCTCAACCCTATTGTTTTTTTATGTAACTTTGTGCACAAATTTTTATACGGATGGTAGAGGAAACAAAGGAGAATATATTTTCGCATTCAATGAAATCTGGTCTGTACATCGGCGCTCTGCTGATTGCTTATGACTTTTTTTACATGAAATGTGTTATATCTTCCTCAGTGACTATGATTACTTTTGGAGGCCTTTTATACTTTGCCGCTACAGTGTATTTATTGTTTCGTTTTACAAAAAAATATGATAAAGAGGTTTTGAATGGGAATATCTCTTATTTAAAGGCTTTGTCATACGGTTTTTATGTCTTCTTTTTCGGATCCATGCTTTATGCTGTATATACCTATGTGTATTTGGAATTTATTAATCAGGATGGGTTGGTGCAGGTAAAGGACTTTTATTTTGGTTTGTTTTCGCAGATTGAGGCTGTGGCTGCTAAAAATCCTAATAGCATAGAATCGGCTGTAGCGTTAAGCATTCCGGATTATAAAGTTATATTGGAAGATATGGTGAACAGTTCGACTTCAAAATGGGCGTTGGATACGCTTTGGTCTAGTTCGTTCCGAGGCTTTTTCCTTTGCTTGTTTTTTTCTATTTTCTTTAGGAAAAAGAAGCAAGCTCATTAATTGAGTAATTAGGCAACGCCTGAGAATTCAGATCAAAGGCGAAAAAATATATAATATGGATATATCGGTTATAATTCCGTTATTTAATGAAGAGGAATCTTTACCAGAGTTGTACGCTTGGATAAAGAGAGTGATGGAGGCTAACAACTTCTCCTTCGAGATTATCTTTGTCAACGATGGTAGTACGGATGGTTCCTGGGATGTGATTTCACGTTTGGCCGATGAGGCTTCTAATGTGAAAAGCATCAAGTTCCGAAGAAATTATGGAAAGTCGGCAGCTCTTTATTGTGGATTTGATAAAGCTGAGGGTGATGTTGTCATCACAATGGATGCCGATCTTCAGGATAGTCCTGATGAAATTCCTGAACTTTATAAGATGATTATGACGGATGGTTACGATTTGGTTTCAGGATGGAAAAAAGTCCGACATGATTCTAAATTGGCAAAGAACCTTCCTTCAAAATTATTTAATGCAACCACAAGAGCCATCTCTGGCATTAAACTAAACGATTTCAATTGCGGACTGAAAGCTTACAGAAAGAATGTAGTCAAGAGCATAGAGGTTTATGGCGAAATGCATCGTTATATTCCTTATTTGGCAAAGAATGCAGGTTTCAAGAAGATAGGGGAGAAGGTTGTTGTTCATCAGGCCAGAAAATATGGTACAACAAAATTCGGTTTCAATAGATTCTTCAATGGATATTTGGATCTGATTACACTTTGGTTCCTTTCTACTTTTGGAAAGAAACCTATGCATTTCTTCGGTATTGTTGGCAGTCTGATGTTCTTCTTTGGTTTAATCTCTGTTTGTGCAGTTGGGGGAATCAAATTATATCATATTGTAGATGGATCAAGCGCTCCTTTGGTGACAAATAGTCCATATTTCTATTTGGCACTTACTTCTATGATTATCGGTACACAACTCTTCTTGTCTGGTTTCGTGGCTGAGCTGGTTTCTCGTAACGCAGCGGAGAGAAACGATTACAAGTTGGAAGAGACAAAGAATTTATAAACTCAATATTTGATTGTATATGTTGAATTTTCTTTTGGAGTTACTTAAGATTACGGTTCCTGGCGTTTTGGTTTTTCTTGCCGCTTATTATGTAATGGATAAGATGGTAAAGAACGATGAACGTCGTCGTTATTATGAGTTGAAGAAGGAGACAGCAAAGGCGTTGAGCCCTATTCGCCTCAATGCATACGAACGTTATGCTTTGTTTCTCGAACGTGTCAATCCGGAATCTTTGATTCTTAGAGTTCAGTTACCAGGTATGAAGGTCCGTGATTTACACATGGCTTTGTTGTCAACTATCAGGGAAGAGTTTGAACATAACGTATCTCAGCAGATTTATATCAGTCAGGATTTGTGGTTGGTTATTAAGAATGCAAAGGAGAGTTTGGTTCAGTTTGTGAATACTTATTCCGAGAAAGTTCCGGACGACCTTCCTGCAATAGCACTTTCTAAAGTCTTGATCGAGTCTTACAATGCTTTAGAAAACTCTCCAATTGATATTGCGTTGAATGTACTTAAAGCTGAAGTGAAAGCTTTTTGAAGTTAGATAAAAGGTGATGAAAGATAATATGACTTTTCTTGAATTAGTAAATAAGCGTTGTTCCGTTCGAAGTTTTTCTCCGACGATGGTCGAGATAAATAAGCTGAATAAAATGCTATTTGCAGTTCAGTTGGCTCCGTCGGCAGTAAATCGTCAGCCATGGAAGGTTTATGTTGTGATTAATAAAGAAACAAGAGTAGCTCTTCAGGCTTGCTACGACAGGGAGTGGTTTCGAACCGCTCCTGTATATATTGTTATGACAGGTAATCACGATGAGTCTTGGAAACGTGCAGACGGGAAAGACCATTGTGATATAGATATTGCTATTGCTACAGAACATTTGATATTGGAAGCTACAGAGTTAGGCTTGGGTACGTGTTGGGTATGCAATTTTGATGTTCAGAAATGTAAAGAGGCATTAGGTATTATTTCGAAGTCAGAAGAACCTTGTGTTATAGTTCCCGTAGGATATCCTGCGGATAAAAACGTTTGGGAGAAAACAGAGACGAAACGTAAATTGCTGACTGAAATAACCCAATATTTTTATTAATTAAAAGACTAAGAGATGCTATATGGCTTGTTAAATAAAACAGGACGAAATGCTGTTCGAAAAGGATGGATGTTCTTTGTTTTGTCTTTGGGTGTGGTATTCGCATTTGTATCATGTGATAATGAGCATTGTGATGATTCGATGTATTGCCCTATGGAAATATCTTTTTATTCTCAGATAGATACATCTGAAAAGCTTGCACCTCCTTTACTTTTAATGAAAGGTATCGGATCTGATTCAATTATGAATTTCTCCGGAAAACAACAGATTTATTTTCCATTAAATCCAAATAAAGAAACAAGTCAGTTTCTCTTTTTGATGGAACCGTATGCTGAAAAAATAAAATATGTAGCAGTAAAGACCGATACGCTAAGATCAGAAGATGAAATTCTATCTATAAAGTATTATCTGAATGATGAAGAGATTTTTATTAAGAATAAAATTGGAAAAGCATATATGTTTTCGAACGATACCATCTGTCTTTTTCAAAATGGTAATTTCTATAAACCTCTTCTTGACACTTTGAATATAACATCAGATTTATGTCATCACTTCCTTTCTAGTGAATGTGGTTATTTGACCACCTTCACGTTGAAGAAATTAAAATTTTCTCAAGGAGGAGTTGGCTCCATTCTGATTAAAAATAATTCTGTAACAAATAAGTACAATGATAGGCATGTCAACATATATTTGGAGAATTATTAGTCTTTTGTTGCTGTTGTGCCTTCCTTGCTTTTCGCTTTCTGCTGAAGAGAATAAGGATGAAGACAAAAAGGCTGAGAAAATTTTTTTTTATGGCGTATACGTGGATTATGATCTTGGTGATTTGCTCATGTCTGCCATCAATTCGCAACGTTTCGGAACGAATGCTTCAATAGAAGTGGATTTGATGCATCTCCTATATCCAGCTTTTGAGTTTGGTTATGAGGAGTACGATTCTGCACCAGACTATTGTTATAATAATACGTCGGGAAATGAACAGACTCAGGGTGTGACGAATGACATAAAGGGAATCTATTATAAATTGGGAGTCAATATTAATTTGTTGAAGAAGGATTATTCCAAAAAGCTGACTCCTTATGGCTTTTTGGGTTTCAGATATGCAGTAGCTCCGCATTACTCTTACGATATTGCAGGATTTGCATTAAACAGCTCATATTGGCCTTTAGATGATTCTAATGGTAGTGACAGAATAGAATGGCTGTCAGGAAATAGTAAGGCTCATTGGATGGAATTCATCGCTGGAGTTTCAACTCCTATCTATAAAGGTTTTTGCATGGGCGCAGAGTTGCGTTTCAAACAGTTCCTTTCTATTCGTGATGTGAAAGATGAAAATAATCTCTATTTGATCAGTCCTTCTTATGCTCCTGGTTATGGAGACAAGGAAGATGGAAAATGGGGATTCAGGTATACGATAAGTTATTTTTTCCATTAATATAAATTACATCAAAAATGGTTGATATAAAAACGCTTGACCGTGCTGCTGACAATATCAGAGTGTTGATAGCAGCTATGGTTGAAAAGGCAAAATCAGGACACCCTGGAGGCGCAATGGGTGGTGCTGATTTCATCAACGTACTTTATTCTCAGTTCTTAACCTATGATCCGAATGATTCTAAGTGGATCAATCGTGATCGTTTCTTTTTGGATCCAGGTCATATGTCACCAATGTTGTATTCGGTGCTTATGCTTTCTGGTAAGTTCAATATGGAGGATTTGAAGAACTTTCGTCAATGGGGAAGTAAAACTCCTGGACATCCAGAAGTAGATTTTGAAAGGGGAATAGAAAACACTTCCGGACCTTTGGGTCAGGGTCATGCAATGGCTGTTGGGGCAGCTATTGCTGAACGTTTTCTATGTGCTCGCTTCGGTGAGTGGATGAGCCATAAGATTTATACATTTATATCAGATGGTGGTATCCAGGAAGAAATTTCACAAGGTGCTGGCCGTATCGCCGGAACTTTAGGATTGAGCAATCTTATCATGTTCTATGATGCCAACAACATTCAGCTTTCAACAAAGGTGGATGAGGTGTCTAACGAGGACATTGAAATGAAATATAAGGCTTGGAATTGGAATGTAATTTCGATTAATGGTAATGATGCCAAGCAGATTATAGATGCGCTTACTAAAGCTAACGCAGAGACAAAGAGACCTACCATCATCATTGGTCACACAACGATGGGTAAGGGTTGCTTGAAGGCTGACGGCTCTAATTTCGAAAACCAGGTTTCTACACACGGACAACCTTTGTCTAAGGCTGGTGTGGATATTCCTTCTACAATAAAAAATTTGGGTGCTGATCCTGAGGATCCATTCAAAGTATTCTCTGAAGTAGAGGCTTTGTACGCTAAGAGACGTGAGGAGCTGATCAAAATCGTTGCTGAGAAGAAAGCTGCTCAGGCTGAATGGGCTAAGAAGAACCCAGAGTTGGCTAAGAAGTTGGAGAAGTTCTTCAGCGGTAAGGCTCCTGAAATTGATTACGCAAAGATCGAACAGAAGGCTAATGGAGCTACTCGTGTAGGTTCTGCCGACGTATTGAAGGTTCTTTCTAAAGAGGTTGAGAATATGATCGTGGCTTCTGCCGACCTTTCGAATTCTGACCGTACAGACGGGTTCTTGGAAAATACTCATTCATTGGTTAACGGCGACTTTACTGGTGCCTTCTTGAATGCCGGTGTTTCTGAGTTGACAATGGCTTGTATCATGAACGGTATAGTTCTTCATGGTGGTCTGTTTGCTGCATGTGGTACATTCTTCGTATTCTCTGATTATATGAAGCCTGCATACAGAATGTCTGCTTTGATGAGACTCCCAGTTAAATATGTATGGTCTCACGATGCTTTCCGTGTAGGAGAGGATGGTCCGACTCACCAACCTATTGAGCAGGAAGCTCAGGTTCGTTTGTTGGAGAGCGTGAAGAACCATAAGGGTAAGAACAGCATGTTGGTTATCCGTCCTGCTGATGTTCAGGAATCAACTGTAGCATGGAAGATGGCTATGGAGAATACCGATACTCCAACTGGTTTGATCTTCTCTCGCCAAAACATTAAGGATCTTCCATCTGCTGGCAACCGTTATCAGGATGCTTTGCAGGCTCAGAAGGGTGCTTACATCGCAAAGGAGGCTAAGGGCAAGGCTGATATTATTTTGGTGGCCAGCGGTTCTGAGGTTTCTACTTTGTTCGATGGGGCAGCTTTGTTGGAAGAGAGAAAGAAACTTAACATCCAGATCGTTTCTGCTCCATCTGAGGGCTTGTTCAGAAATCAGTCTAAGGAATATCAGGAGAAAGTTCTTCCTGAAGCAACTCCTAAATATGGTCTTACTGCAGGTATGCCTTTAACTATTAGAGGATTGGTTGGATTGAACGGTATGATTCATGGTTTGGATCACTTCGGATATTCAGCTCCTTATACAGTTCTTGATGAGAAGTTCGGATTCAATGCCGAGAGCGTTTATAACGACGTTTGTGCAATGTTGAAACTCTGATTCTCGCTTTATAGCAGAATTTTGAAATAATAGGAAAAGCTCTTCGGTGACATGTTTTGTGTTGTCGGGAGCTTTTCTTTTTTACGAAAAGAGTTCTTGATGACATGTTTTTCATTTTTCGAGAAACGGTTATATGTTTAACAAGAAATTAGGGATCAAGTAAAAAAGTGCGTTGATAGATTAGCAATGTCAAATAACGAAATGCTCTTATAGATTTTGATACTGTTACGCCCTGAAAGGTAGGGTGTTCAAAACTTGGTTCTGAAAATGTGCAGATTTAAATAGCCGCGAAGGCGGCTACATAGGAATAGCCGGTGGCATCGCCTCCGGTTGCAATATTCAAAACAATAGGCGATTACCAGTGCCGACAGGTACTGCACAGATAATCTAGAAAGATGAAGAATAAGATAAAATTCAGGTCAAAAAAATGGCACATTTCACGAGTCCTGATTTTTTGTTCAATATTCGACATTTATTTCAATATTGAAGTTTATTGATTATCTATGTAGTACCTATTCGGCACTACAAATAATGCGTTTTAATTGCACTGATAACCACGGACTTCGTCCGCGGCTATTATTATGCAGCCGCCTTCGCGGCTAAATGTAAGATTTTGATATCCCCGTGTTTTTTACTTGATTGAAATTTATTAGAAAAAATAAAACAGAAATGATAGATCAGACGATTTTTAAAGACAAAAAGGTGGCTTTCCATACCTTGGGTTGTAAGCTTAATTTTGCCGAGACATCTACCATCGGGCAGATGCTATTGGAAAATGGGTTCCGAAAGGTCAAACCAGGCGAGGTGGCCGATGTTTGTCTTATCAATACCTGCTCGGTGACGGAGACGGCCGACAGAAAAGATCGTCAGGCTATCAAACAGATGATATCCAAACATCCGGGTGCTTATATCATTGTAATCGGTTGTTATGCACAGCTCAAGCCTGAAGTCGTTGCCTCTATCGAAGGTGTGGATCTGGTTTTGGGTATGCAGAACAAATTTGACATTGTTGAGCATCTGTCCTCTCTTGATAAGGAGAGTGAGGCGAAGGTGGTCCATACTGCACGTAAGGACATCAGTATTTTTTTCCCTTCCTGCACAAGGGGAGACCGTACCCGTTTCTTCTTAAAGGTACAGGATGGTTGTGATAACTTCTGCTCTTATTGTACGGTGCCTATTGCCAGAGGTCGTAGCCGTAACGGTTCCATTGCCGATACGGTGGCTCAGGCTAAGATGGCTGCTTCGGAAGGGGCAAAGGAGATTGTCATCTCTGGTGTGAACATCGGTGATTTCGGAAAATCAACGGGCAACACTTTCTTCGATTTGGTTCGCGAACTGGATAATGTTGAGGGCATTGAGCGTTACCGTATCTCTTCTATTGAGCCCGATTTGCTTACGGATGAGATGATAGCCTTCACGGCCAAATCGTCCAAGTTCGTTCCTCATTTCCATATCCCGTTGCAGTCGGGTTCTGATGAGGTCTTGGCTCTGATGAAACGTCATTATAAACGAGATCTGTTTGCCGCTAAGATTGCAGCGATTAAGAAGGTAATGCCAGACGCCTTTATTGGCGTGGATGTGATTGTGGGAACTAATGGCGAAACCGAGGCCTATTTTGATGATGCCTACCATTTTATTGAAGGTTTGGACATTTCCCAGCTACATGTCTTTTCTTATTCTGAACGTCCTAATACTCAGGCTTTAAAGATTGAAGGTCGTGTCTCTGCCAAGGAGAAGAAACGAAGAAGTGATTTGTTGCACGAACTCTCCGAAAAGAAGCGTTTGGCTTTCTATTCTTCACATATTGGTAAAGATGCCGTTGTTTTGTGGGAGGATAAACATAGCGACGGACGCATGCATGGCTTTACTGATAATTATCTCAGGGTAGAGACTGATTTTGATAAGTCATTGGTTAATACTTTAACAAAAGTTCGTTTGGGTGATTTTACGGAAGATAAACAGTCGCTCAATTGCACTTTTTAAGGAGGCTTTTATCTTGTCTGTTTTATGGTTACCTATTTATAGAATGGATGAATGTTGAAAAAGGATAAAAGATTCAATGAAATTGATTTTGCAGATTATTATTGAATATAAAACTTTATCTTTGAAATCAGACAACGATATGTTTTATATGTCTAAAATAAAAGGAGATAGAAGATGAAAATTACATTTCTTGTACCACCCACGTTTGACAAAAACAGACCAGCAGAAAGGTCTTTAGGTTATTCCTAT
>JALNVE010000095.1 GCA_023227695.1 Paludibacteraceae bacterium | reverse complement strand
TTCCAAGCCTTGTTTGCGCTGGAACATGCGACCCCTTCAGGGTCGGGGGTCAACCAATCAACCTAAAGCTACAAATATTCGACCACCTTCGGGGTCGGCTGTAGCACATTAGTGAACGGCATCTCGTTTTGGAATACTAAACTGACCCATCTTTTGAGCACCCTACCCTTCAGCCCGAAATAAGAAATTCCAGATGAAAGGAAAAAGTAGGGCACGTTCAGAGAGGACAAACAATCGGATAATCATATTATCTGATCGCGTACAAATGTTTTTGAGATTTATCCTAAATTCAACACACCTACCGGCCTTTGCACTTGATCACCTTTTGGGATTGACATCTGTGAACATAAAACAAATGGTATGATTGGTTTCTTCTCAGGACACAGAAAAAAAAATTCCGGAGATGACTCTTCGGAATTTCTGTTTTTTAATCGTTGAGAAATATAATCACGGTTCTATCTTGTTAAAATAATATTTAAGAGAGACTGATTTTATAAGGTCTTTCATGGATTTGTCTTTCGGTGCAAATTCAGAAAGCATAAAGATTTGCTTACTCATCTCCAATACTAAAGTGGTATCAGAATCCACTTTGTAATTAAAAATGTAAACCCTACCCATTCCTAATTCAACAATCATTTTGTCTCCTAGCAACTTATAGGACCAAACATCCTCATTGTTGTTGTTCGTTCTCTCCATGGTCGAATCTGTAAAAGAATAGATGAATTCATCTTTCTCACTTACTGTGTCTTTTCGCAGATACGACAAACAGCTATCCAACGACGACTGTTTGGAAGGGTCTGAAGAGACAACATCGCAAGTGATCTTCTTTATCTTCCAATCGGAAGAGGTCAGATTATTATCCTCTGCGAACACGGATAAACCGAGGAACAACGAGATAAGTAATAAAAGCCCACGCATACTATCCAATTTTAAAATTTAAAGGACTTCTCCTTTTTTTAAAACACCCTGACAATCGGAAAAAATCACACGGTCTTCTTTATAGAAGCAGTCTTTGTTTTTCTCTTTGTAGTTGGAGCAGAAATCTTAGCCTCAACAGATGAAGAGGTTTTCAACTCTTCCTTCAACTTTTTGTTCTCCTTTGTCAGTTTGTTGATCAACTCCTCTTGAGCGTTGATGGTCAGAGTAAGCGAGTTAAGCTCCTCGTTATCGACATCCTCAGGGAATTTAGAATTGACACGGTCAATGAAATCGCTCAATACATTCATGAAGTTCATGAAAGCCTCGTAAGGCGAATCATACGGGCTGTAATGGCTATGAACGGCACCATCAGAAAAATGCTTTGTACTCATATAGTAGAGATGGTCGCTTGTCTGAAGGTAATACCAATCCTGAAGAATTTTACGGTTCTTGCACATACGTACGCGTTCGCCGATGCCATTCAACTTATTGAAAGTCTCCTTCTGTAATTCGTTACCCAACCATGCTGACAAATCGCGCTCCTCATCTGCCCAAGAGATAGGGTAAGGCACGTTAATGCTGTCAATAGGTTTCTGGCGGTCAAAGATCTCAGAAGGCGTAGCAAATTTGATGTTACGCTGAGCTGCAAATGCAGGCAAGGCCTTCAAAAACTCAAAGATACCAGTATTTTCGCCCTGTATCTCGCCGAATGTCTCGTAGTTCATGAAGAGATTGATGACGTTCTCATCTGGAGGAGTAGCGGCAATCCAATCCAAGAATTTATTGGCAGTAAGAGGGAACTGGTCCCATCCCCAATCCGAAAAACGGAATGTAATATCGTCACTCAGTTTGAAATTTTTCAGTAACAATTTTAATCTCGGATTGTTGGCGCAGCAGTAAACGTAGTTAGGGCTCTTCCAACCCAATACGTGCTTAGCTCCTTCGGTCAACATACCTTTGAAACCCATGTTCACAACACGCTCGCCGATTTCATCGGAATAGATGAGCTCTGTATTTCTGAACACAGTTGGTTTAACGCCAAACAAGCTCTGAATTTTCTTGGCATGCTCTTTCACCTGCAACTCGAACTCGTCATTGTCCCATACAGACGATAAAGAGTGAGCGTATGTCTCTGCCAAGAATTCAACGCAACCTGTTTTAGCCAACTCACGAAAACTGTCCACAACCTCCGGAACGTACAGCTCCAACTGCTCTAACGCAACGCCGGAGATGGAGAACGCAACCTTGAACGCACCATTTGTATCCTTAATCATCTTAAGGATAGTCTTATTGGCTGGAAGGTAACTACGTTCAGCAATACGTTTGATGATCTCTTCGTTATTGTAGTCATCATAATAGTAATGGTCACTACCAATATCGAAAAAGCGATACCTTCTCAAACGGAAAGGCTGATGTACCTGAAAATAGAAACAAACTGACTTCATTATCTATGCTTAACGATTAAACTTCTTACAAAATCACTATTTATCTGCGCAAAACCATATCGTAGACCTTGCGGACCTTCAATGCGGCATACTCCCATTTTATCTCATCCACCTCATTCTTTCCCTCTGTCTTCAACAAATCAGACATGGCTGGATAGGTGATGATAGAATAGATGGCATCTGCCATAGCATCAATATCCCAATAGTCAACCTTAATGGCATTATTCAAAATTTCGGCACAACCCGACTGTTTGGAGATGATAGTAGGAACCCCCACCTGCATCGCCTCCAATGGTGAAATACCGAACGGTTCAGAAACAGAAGGCATGATGTAAACATCGCTCGACCTCAACATTTCGTGAACCTCCTGACCTTTCAAAAAACCTGTAAAATGGAACTTATCCGAGATGTGGCGATAGGCCGCATGACGGATCATCTTGTTCATCATATCACCGCTACCTGCCATAACGAAACGTACATTGTTGGTGCGCTGCAAAACTCTGTAAGCAGCTTCCACAAAATACTCAGGACCTTTCTGCATAGTGATACGGCCTAAGAAGGTGACCACCTTGTCCTTTGTTCCGCGCTTAGGCTGTATAGCCTCGATCTCCTTGCTGATAGGCGCTACCGCATTGTGTACGGTTGTCACCTTTGCAGGGTCTATATGATAACGGTATATGACCGTATCACGGGTCAAATCACTTACGGTGAGGATGTGGTCAGCCTCATCCATACCTCGCTTCTCTATCGCGTAAACGCCAGGATTCACATTTCCACGGCTACGGTCAAAATCAGTAGCGTGAACATGGATGATCAACGGTTTACCTGTCACATGTTTAGCATGGATGCCGGCAGGATAAGTCAACCAATCATGCGAGTGGATAACATCAAAATCCAACGCGCGGCATACAACACCTGCAACCGCATCATAATTATGAATTTCTTCAAATAGATTGTCTGGATAACGTCCAGAAAACTCTACCGAACCAATACCATTGGTTCCTATGTGATTATTATCCTCACGGATGCAGTTACGGTAATGATAATACTGATCCGTTGTCATTTGTCCGTTCAACTCCGAATTCAAGTAATTCCATTCAGGCTCTCTCCACACAATAGGCACCTTATTGGCACTCACAATCTTCAGGAAGCTCTGGTCTTCATCTCCCCATGGCTTTGGCAACATAAACGTAATGTCCATGTCGTTCTGCAAAGACATACCTTTGGTAAGTCCGTAACTTGCCGTTCCGAGACCACCCAAAATATGGGGAGGAAATTCCCAACCAAACATCAAAGCCTTCATAAACAAAATAAATTAAAAAGATATAAAATCACGCTTTAAAGCTCTTCAGAACCTTCAATATTCTCAATATCTCCGCCACGTTCATTGCGAAGGAGATACCACCCCTTCCTTTGAATGGAGGATTTGCATCGTACATTTCAGAGATTGAACCGATGCAGTTCAAATACATCTCCTCTTCGAAACCGATCAGCGAACGCTCTGCGAAAGAGACACCGCTCAGTTTGTATATTCTTAAATATGCTTCTATATAGGCACCCATCAACCAAGGCCAAACGGCTCCTTGGAAAGATGAGAAATCTCTGTCGACCTGCGAACCTTCGCAAGTACCGTGATAGTTTGGACTTTTCGGACTCAAAGAACGCAAGCCCTTAGGAGTAAGCAACTCTTTAGTCGTGATGTCCACAATGGATTTCTTCTGTTTGTTGTCCAAAGGAGAATAGGCCAAAGAGACAGCAAAGATCATGTTCGGACGAACAGACTGCTCTTTGTAACTGTCGGCCACGAAATCGTAAAGATAAACGCCGTTCCAGAATACAGAAGAGAAGCTCTCTTTTGCACGCTCAGCGTATGCAGAAAGGGTGTCGGCCAAATAAGCCTCGCCAAAACTGCCAGCCAGCTCTGCCGTAAATCTCAACGCATTGTACCAAAGGGCATTGATTTCAACCACATAACCGCTACGAGGGGTGATTGGTCTGCCGTTGAATGTAGAGTTCATCCAAGTCACTGCCTTCTCCCAACCATTCACATAAAGCAAACCGTTTTCGTGAAGGAAAAGGTTCGGATGTTTCTGTTTTACGATAAACTCAATGATATCCTTCAAAAGTTGTCCGTACGACTTCCACATATTTTCAACGCCGCTCTCCTTTGCATACTCCTGTAAAGCCCAAATAGCCCACAACAAAACGTCTGGCTGATCCAATTCTTTCACATCACTCTCTATCTGTTCTCCCTTCATGAATTGATAAATAGCAGGAATTATGGTCTGCATAATTTTCTCGAAACCTGTCAGGTCGTCAGAAGTCAAAGAGACACCAGGCAAAGATATGAACATATCACGCGCACGGCATTTGAACCAAGGGTAGCCCGCCAACAGATAAAGTTCCTCCGGGTTCTTTCTGTTAAAGAACTGCTGAGTCGAATACTTCAAACAGTTGAAGAAACTTGAACGGGGTGTGCTTTTTGAAATTTCATCTCGGTATATGTCGTCCAAACTGTCGACATCCACCTCGCTGATACCAGCCGAGAAGATAAAAGACTCGCCTTTTTGGATAGGAACTTCAAAATATCCAGGAACGAACAAATCTTCCTTGTAAGCGTAACCACGCTCCTGCTCCTTTGAATATTCAATACCTTTATTCCATGTAGGACAAGAGATGAACTTAGGCTCCTTGTTAAACTGCATATACAAATCAGGATAACCTGGATACAGGCACATTGAGATACCCGACTTCACCTCTTTATAAGTAGTATTGGCATTGTCATTCTCAACACATAGAGAGTTGACATCTCGAAAGGCCAAGAATGGTCTGAAACGAAGTGTCGTCTGCGAATGTGCATCAATCAATGTGTATTTTATAAGAATTCTATTCTCGTATGAAATGAAGACTTTCTCTTTGGCCAAAAGTACGCCACCCACCCTATAAATACAATAAGGTACAACGTCGCAATTGAACTCGCGCATATACTTATGCCCTCTCGGTGAAAAATTGTCACCTCCGTATTTATGGATTCCAAGGTTAAACTCCGCTCCATGCTGAACTACCGTTTCATCGAAAGAAGAGAGCAAAACATGATTGTTGTCGTCCTTGCTTTTAATCGGAAGGGTCAACAAACCATGATACTTTCTTGTATTACATCCTATTATCGTTGTACAATGATAAGCTCCGGACTTGTTGGTACTCAACATTTCCTTCGACAGAGACTCTTCCAAGTTGGAGAGTAAAGACTTATCAAAATTCAGATAACCCATATACCTTACGTATTTTTTAATTTAAAAAAAGATACATGTCTCAATACTATTTCAGTTCGAGCAACAATAGGTAATGACACCGCAAAAAAATAAGCAAAGCCAAAGCCCAAACCCTTATATACATAGCCTCAATTACGGTTTAAAAAACAATCAATAATTTACGTCTACATAGTTATTAGAAAGACTATATCTTTTATCAGCATAAAAGTACATATTTAAAGAATAACACACAAAAAAAAGCAAACATTTTAAAACGAGAATAGGCCAAGTCAATGAATTTCATATTTTCATTCAAACAACAAGGCCTTACGTTGTTTCATTTTGATTTTCATAAGATACTTTAAACACACACAACAGTATCACTTCAATCGGTTAGAATACCACCGTTCCAACGCTCCATTACAGAGAGAAGATCCGCCTTCACCTCCTCTTTGTTTATCTCATTCAGCATCTCATGACGTCCGCCCTCGTACTCTTTCTTCGAAACATGCTTCATACCTAATGATCTGTAGGCACTGTAAAGATTATGCGGCATCTTTCCATAATCGCCCACCGGATCCATCGAACCATAGAAGAGATGAACCGGCAACTCTTTCGGAATGAGGTTCATATTCTGTGTCTTATGAATTTGAGAGAGAGCACCCAACAAATCACAGAAAAATGAGACAGGGGGGATAAATGTGCAACGTTCATCGGCATCATAAATTTTGACCATCTCTGCATCTCTTGTAAGCCAAGCATGCTTGCTCTGCGGATTTTCGATTTTCGAATTGTAACCGCCAAAAACCATGTCATTCATGAATTTAGAACGATAACGAGCACCCTTGAACGTACGGATACAAAGCGGAATGAGTAGGGCAAACTTGATAAACGGCGTTCTTAAAGCCGGACCGGCCGTACCTGAAAGCAGACAACCTGCGATAAGATCTTCTTTCGCAAAACGCTCCATGTAAGCCTGCGAAACAAAGGATCCAAAAGAGTGTCCCAGAAGAAAAAGCTTCGCTTGCGGGTACCGAACTGCCACATTGGTTATTACGGTATGCAGATCTTCCACTACACGGTCAAAGCCATCTTTTTCGGCTAAAAAGCCATAGTTGGATGAATCGCCAGCCGTATCTCCATGTCCGCGTTGGTCGTAACCGTAAAGGGCAACGTACTTTTCGGTCAAGAATGTTCCGAAATCGTCGTACCGCTGCGCAAACTCATTCATGCCATGGCAAAGAACGACAACATATCTAGGTTGAGCATCAGGCAACCAAGCGTGCATTGCCACCTCTTTGCCGTCTGTCATCTTCATTTTTTCATTTACTTTCTCCATAAATTGTTCAAGTTGGATTCTGTTCACAAACTTACAAATTTATGACTCTAACACGACTACCATTTGGCTACGATTTCAAACAATTTTTATTTTTAAAATATAATGTTGTAAATATAGAAGGGGTGCGCCCCATAGCCGTCAGGCTAAGAAGCTTATCCTTTTGAAATTTAATAAGATACACAAAAATCAAGAAAAATCTGCTGTTTATCATCATGACCTCGCCAAACGGACCCTGATTTTTTCTTTGATCCTTTTATCACATATCATCTATTCCATTTTCTCATTCAAACCCGCTCCTTTTCTCCGTTTTTCAAATTATATGTCGAAATGGATTTTATATAGTCGTTTTTTTGTTTATTTGCATATTAATTTTTTTTATAAAAAACTAAAGTATAATATGAGATTAAATGGAAGACGTACCAGCGACAACGTTCAAGACGGTCGCGCACGCAAAGCTATCGGCGGGAAAGGTTTAGGAATAGGCGGAATCATCATCGTTGGCCTTATTGTTTGGTTATCAGGAGGAGACCTATCACAAGTTTTTAATGTAATTCAACAGACTCAGCAACAGAATATATCACAGACTTCAGAGGACGAAAATTTCCAATCAACCCCTAAAGAGGAAGAACTTAAGAAATTCGTATCGATCATCTTCGCAGGAACAGAGGATGCCTGGACTGACATATTCAGCGATATGGGTTCTGTGTACAGAAAACCCAAGATGCACATCTTCCGTACATCTGTTACTTCGGGCTGCGGTAATGCAAGCTCATCAACTGGACCTTTCTACTGCCCTGCAGACGAGACCGTATATATCGACCTCTCCTTCTTCGACGAGATGGAAGGACAGCTTCAGGCTGGCGGCGACTTTGCCTACGCATACGTCATCGCTCACGAAGTAGGTCACCATGTTCAGAATCTGCTCGGCATTCTTGACAAAGAACGCGCTATGGAGGCTAAAGATCCAAGTAGAGCGAATGAATACAGTGTACGCACAGAGCTTCAGGCCGACTTCTTCGCAGGCGTTTGGGCTCACTACGACAACAATAACTACAACTCATTGGAAGAGGGTGATATAGAGGAAGGCCTTAACGCAGCATCTGCTATCGGCGATGACCGTCTACAGATGAAATCTCGCGGTTATACCGTTCCCGAATCATTCAACCATGGAACATCTGCACAGCGTTCTAAATGGCTGAAGTTAGGTCTTAAGACAGGAAACATTAAAGACGGAGATACTTTCAGTCCTACTTATTCTGAGCTATAATCCATCTTTTCGAGGAGATTATAAACATGTATATTATTGTAGACAGCGGTTCAACCAAAGCCGAGTTTATGCTGTTGGACAACAAATGTCCTGCCGGCGACTGCTTCACCATCTCGGGCATCAATCCTTTCTACCAAACGGAGAAAGAGATTGCAGACCTTCTGCAAAATTCCATTAGCAAAGATTTTCCAGCACAGAGTGTGACGAAAATCTATTTTTATGGCGCAGGATGTTCGTTTCCCGAGAAGAAATCAATGGTAGCCAACGCCCTCAAGACCTTCTTCACCAAAGCAGATGTGGAGGTGGACAACGACCTACTAGCAGCCGCCCGCGCCCTTTTTGGCAACCAGAGAGGCATTGCCTGCATCCTAGGTACGGGATCCAACTCCTGCCTCTACAACGGCAAGGAGATCGAGATGAACGTATCTCCACTAGGTTTCATTCTGGGAGACGAAGGTAGCGGTGCCGTTATCGGCAAGAAGTTGGTTGCAGACTGTCTGAAGAACCAACTACCAACCGAGTTGAAGGAGAAGTTTTTCCAGTACTACGACACAACTCCTCAGCAGATTATGGATAACGTATACAAGAAGCCTTTCCCTAACAGATATTTGGCTTCCTTATCGCATTTCTGGATCGAAAACTTGGACGAGCCGCACATACACGCCATCGTCCAAAACAGCTTCAGCGAGTTTTTCGACCGCAACATAAAGCAGTATCCTCACCAAAACGAGAAACTCGGTTTCGTAGGCTCCATTGCCTTCCTTTGCAGGGACATTCTGACAGAAGTTGCCGAAACAAAAGGTTATCAAATCGACAAGATAATCAAAGACCCAATGGAAGGACTTGTTGCCTATCACGAACTAAAGAAAAAAGCATGATAACGAAAGAAGAAATATTCAGGATAGGAAAAATTCTGAAACCCCACGGATTGCAAGGCGAACTTGCATTCTCGTTCGATACGGATGTATTCGATGAAGTAGAGAACCCCTACTTCATCTGCAAGATTGACGGCATTTTTGTGCCTTTCTTCATTGAAAGCTATCGTTTTAAAACAGACGAGACCGCGCTGGTCAAATTCGAAGGAATTGGAAACGAAGCGGAAGCGAAAGAGTTGGCCAATGCCGACCTTTACATGTCACGTAAGTTCCTTCCAAAGAATGACGACCCCGAGGATTACTCGCTCTACGTGGATGACATCAATTTCTATATAGGTTATCGAATCTTGGATAAAGATGGCAATCAGATCGGAAAGATAATCGACTACGATGACGCTACGGAGAATGTGCTTTTTGTGGTGGAGACGCTAGATAAGAATGAGATTCTCATCCCAGCACAAGACGATCTCATCGTTCTCATCGATGATAACAAGCAATCGATCACGATGGATCTGCCAGAAGGATTGATTGATTTGGATAATGCTGAGGAAGAATAGATCTTAGTTACATAGAGTGTCACGAAGAAGACACAGAGAGCCACAGAGAATATAAAAAACTCTGTGGCTCTCTTTTATCCAATATGAATTGAATGAAATTTGATTTTTTCAGCCTACCAAAGGAACATTAGACCAAAAATGTCTAGAATTCGTTCTTCATAGCAAGACGCCGAATGAAGGATTAAAAATCACACTACGAAGAACTGAGGAAAAATCAATTTTTCCGTTAGCTTTTTTCTCGGTGTAGACAGAAAGAAGATATAATCAGATTACTTTATAAATCAGGAAATTTTAGAACTGTTTCAAAATTTGTTTTCCAAACGTCAAGTTCAAAAATTTTACCTTGTCAGACAAAAGCCTTCTGCCCTATATTAGTTATGCCATCAATAATTTATTCTCTACATGAAATAAAAATTGTTATAAATATGGCAATATACATTTTAGTAATCACTCCATTTGTAATAATATAAATCATTCTTTGAAATCTTTTTGTTTTGAAATTTCGGCGTATAGGTCAAATTGCGTGGTATTTTCACTATACTAAGTGTCAATGGGTCAAATTGCGTGGTGACTTAAATGAAAATACGATTGAATATTTTCAACAATTTGCTCATATTTGTAT
>JALNVE010000094.1 GCA_023227695.1 Paludibacteraceae bacterium | reverse complement strand
TATCTCGGTTGGCAGTACTACTTCTGCCAACGCTATTAGTTGTTTTGTTTCCATGGTATAGAAACGTTGATACTTGGTTTTTTATGATATTTCTTTCCCCACTAAATTTCTACTGACCCCTAATTCGTGGTTAACTGTCCACGGACTTTCATTCCTGATCCTGAATAACGAATAATATTGAAACTAAACGAGCAACATTCCTAACGTTAAGTAAAACATCTTCTTCATTCAAAAATAAAATGTTATCTTTGTCTCGTATTTTACAACAAAGCGGTCAATGCCAACGGAAACACAAATAAAACAGGATACAATGTCCTCTGTATCGGTGTTTGCAGGAAAAGATACTCTTTCCCTACAAAACGATAGTACGACTGTGGATTCTTCTTTTTACTATGCGTTTGCCGATTCTCATCCTGTAATGATTCCTCTTTGTCTTGATTCTGTCCCTTCGGTAGAAAAACCAACGCTAAATGCGGATTATTTCAATCAAGTGATCCAAAATACAGATGGTTACAAGGTGGTTGAATTGATGTCAAAAGCGAGCCAACAAAGGCACAGAGAACTTCCGTCTAAGGCAGCAACTCCGTTGAAGGAAACCATCCAGACGCAATCGTGGTTTACGCCATTCATGTTCTGTATGTTTGTGCTTTGTACTGCAGGAATCGCTTTCAGCCGTCATTCTTTTTGGCGTGAAACGAGAAGTCTGTTCTTCGCTACTTATGATGATGGTTTTTACGATACAACCAAAGAGGAGTTTCAGAATAAATTTCCATTGTTTCTTCTTTTTGTCGTAAATCTCTCTCTCTTCGCTTATTTCTTTATAAATGGAGAGGTGCTGGCACAAGTCAATTATTTTTTTGTTATATTCCTATATATCATCACTATATTGCTTTTTTCACTAGCAAAGATGATGCTGAACAAATTGGTATGTTATGTTTTCTATGATGTAAGAACCTATATGAAGGCAGAAAATACTTTTCTTTTGATTTGTTCGATGATAGGTATAGGATTGGTTCCAATCTTGTTGATTGCAGCTTATGCGCCTTCGATGATGATGCGTCCGGCTTTGTATGTCGGAGCGGTGCTTGTCTTCCTTCTGATGGGAGTCTATTTGCTGAAGATGACAACCTATTTTTTCAGAGGTACATTTTCTATATTCTATTTGATTTTGTATCTTTGCACTGTAGAGATTTTGCCATTTATAGCCCTTATTTTGGGGCTTCTTAACATATTAACGGCTTAAATTTTTTTGTCAAAATGTCTAAGATGAAAAATATTTTGGTTTCGCAACCCAAGCCGACTTCTGAGAAGTCGCCCTATTTTGACATTTCTGAGAAATATGGTGTCAAAATAGACTTTAGACCTTTTATTAAGGTTGAGCCAATTTTGGCGAAAGAGTTTCGTCAGCAGAAGGTCTCGATTCTTGACCATACGGCTATTGTATTTACTGCAAAGGCTGCTATCGATCATTTCTTCAGATTGTGTGAGGAGATGCGTATTACTATCCCTGAAACAATGAAATATTTCTGTGTTTCAGAGGCTGTTGCGCTTTATCTCCAGAAATACATACAATACAGAAAACGTAAGATATTCTTTGGCGCTACCAATAAGATAGAGGATCTTATGATTGTTATCAATAAACACTCTGACGAAAAGTTCTTGGTGGCAGTTTCTGATGTTTATGATGAAAACAAATCAGTATCTGACGACCACAAAACCGATATTTTGGCTTTGATGGAGAATAGTAAGGCTACTTATACGAAGGCTGTCTGCTATAAAACTGTTGCTGCTGATTTTACTCAAGATAAGGATTTCAACTACGATATGTTGGTCTTCTTCAGCCCTTCAGGAATCAACTCTCTATTCAAAAACTTTCCCAACTTTCAACAGGGTGATATAAAGATTGGTTGTTTGGGTGCTACGACTGCAAAGGCTGCGAAAGATGCAGGATTGAATGTCGATATCGAAGCTCCAACTCCAACAGCACCTTCAATGGCTGCTGCTATAGAGCAATACATCAGGGAGTGCAATAAGAAGAAATAACTTTCAGAGTAGAGAAGGGGTCCGAAAGAGAACAATGACGGTTGAATAGACCTCGTTGCTTCGATTGCAGATTTATCTGCCTTTCGGATCCTTTCTCTTTCTTTTATCCATAGAAAAAAGATGTTGTATAGAAATACATTCCCAAAGGCTGAGCATTTGTGCGGAAAGACTTCTGTAGACAAATTGTTTACAGAGGGAAAATCGTTCTTGTGCTATCCTGTACGAATTGTTTTTTGCACAACAGATAAGGCTGATGTTCCTGCGCGCTGCCTGATGAGCGCACCTAAAAAGCGTTTCAAACACGCTGTGGATAGAAACCGCCTGAAACGTCAGTTGAGAGAATCTTACCGCTTAAATAAGGGTGTCCTTTTCTCTGCTTTGGAGTCGAAAGATTATCAATTGCTGGTAGCTTTCAATTATATTGGCGACAAGGTAGAACCTACCGCTTTTGTGCAGCGTAAGATGAAGATCGCTTTGGAAAAGTTGGTCTCTAAATTGCCTTGATATGGCTTCTCCAAACCTCATATCCCAATTATTTGCCAAGCTGTTGATGCTGCCTGTGCTCTTCTACCGTTATTTTATTTCTCCTTATACACCACCCTCTTGCAGATTCACGCCTACGTGTTCAGAATACGCCATTATAGCCCTTAAAAAGTATGGTGCGATAAAAGGTTTGTGGCTTACCCTAAAACGATTCCTACGATGCCATCCGTGGGGAGGAAGTGGGTATGACCCGGTGCCGTAAAAGATAATTCTTGATTTTTATGGACATAGATCTCTTGTGCAGAATTGCACTCATATATTGAGATTATTCTTACAGTTGTAGGCATAAAAAAATCCGCCTTTTGGGCGGAGTCTTTATTTTGTCTGTTTTTGAAAACCTGAGTTAAATAACTATTCTGTGGTCATCGTTGACGCGGAACAGCATGTCTGCTCTTGATGGCATCTCTGTCAACATGTAACGGGTCAATCTTTCGTAATGGGAGATGAACCTCAGGAGTTTTTTGTTGTCCATTACGCGAAGGTCTTTTTTGCCTTGTGATTGGATCATGAGTTTTTTCTCTTGAAGACTACGCCATTCGTAGATCTTGTCGAACGATGGAACCTGCAACATGATTAGTAAATCCAAACACTCGAAGAAAGGCTTGTAGACGTTCTTCAATTGGTCGTTTACGTAGTGTCTCCAGATTCCCTCAGAATCTTCAGTCTCTTCCAACATGTTGATTGGATATCTTAGATCCTCTTCGGGTTGCTCGACGGCTCCTACAAGCCAACCGTCAAAAAGAATAACGTCTGGAAGGCCTGTGAATTTCTGCCATTTCGAAGCAGGGAATCGGTCGTCTGTTGACTTGTCAAAGCTTGGTATGTTCGTAACGGTTTTAGGACCTGCATTACATAGTGCATCGATGGTGCGTTGACCTAATTCAATATCATGAGTTCCAGCAACACCACGCGAAATGAGCAAAGGGTGAACTTTTTCGGATAATTCAACTCTTTCTTTTCTTGTGAGATAGAAATCGTCGATGCTGAATTGAGCCACTTTCATGTCAAAACCGGTTTCTAAAACTACTTTCAACAAGTTGCAAAGTGTCGTTTTTCCAGTCCCTTGGGCTCCGTTAATGCCTATGATTTGGGTCTTCGAAGCCATATTAAGCCCTTCGGAGATGAGTTTAGCAAGAGGAATGTAAATTCTATCAATGTCGTCCATTAAAACGTCATCTAACATGAGCTCATTCAGTTTCTCTCTGAAAGCGATACGTGTTTCTGATTCCTTGATTTGCATAATTTTTCTGTTTTTCTGTTTGCCCTGAAGGAAAATTTTGTTGTGAGTTCCATCATTAAAACAACTCCCTGGTCAATTTCAAATATAAAAAATCTCCTATTCCATTTTGGAAAAGAAATAGGAGATTTGAAATGTCTTATGTAAAGATAGGACTATTTTTTGTCTTTTGAAACATATTCATTGGATTTTTGAAGTGCTTCATTGATGTTAGAACAGATATTGTCAGCACCAACCACCTTATCAAATCCTGCTTTTTCAAGCGTTGCACGAACATGCTTGTTTACACCTGAAAGAACCACTTGAATGCCCTCTTTCTTTGATTGTAGGCATAGTGTCTCAAGGTTATGGATACCTGTCGAGTCGATGAAAGGAACCTTTCTCATACGGATGATACGAACCTTGGAGTTGTCTCCAACTTGTTTCATGATTTCATCGAATTTATTAGCGATTCCGAAGAAGTAAGGACCGTCGATTTCGTAAACCTCTACACCCTCAGGGATAGTCAGCTTTTCTTCGTGAAGGTTAATGTCGAGGTTCTCTCCTGGGTCTATCTCATCTTTGAAGACACGGATAACAGAAGCTTCGTTTGTGCGTTTCAAGAACAACACGATGGCTAATAGAAGTCCGATTTCAATAGCAATGGTCAAATCGAAGATCACCGTCAAAACGAAAGTGACTAAAAGAACGGCAAAGTCTGACTTTGGATTCTTAGCTAAAGATTTGAATGTACGCCAGCCGCTCATGTTGTAAGATACGATGATCAAAACGCCAGCCAAACAAGGCATCGGAATGTATCCGACCAACTGTCCCATGAAAAGCAAAACAAGCAACAAAACAATAGCGTGGATGATACCAGCGATTGGAGTACGTCCGCCGTTGTTGATGTTTGTCATTGTACGGGCAATAGCTCCTGTTGCAGGTATACCTCCGAAGAATGGAGTAACCAAGTTAGCGATACCTTGACCAACAAGCTCTGTGTTAGAATCGTGCTTGTCACCGATAACACCATCTGCTACCATGGCAGACAATAGAGATTCGATTGCACCCAACATCGCGATGGTGAAGGCGGCAGGGAACAACTGTTGAATCACGTTGAAGATCGTTTCGCCTTCTTTCATGGTCAACTCGGGGATCGAAGGCATTGGAACGCCTGAAGGCAATTCGTAAATGTCGCCGATGGTCTGAATGCCTGTAACCCCAAAGTAATTCTTCAAAATCCAAACCACCAAAGTGATGATAATGATGGAAACTAAAGATCCAGGGATTTTTTTCGAGAACTTAGGTGTAATGATGATAATTACCAAACTTGCCAATCCAACTCCTAAAGCTAACCAGTTGATGTTGCCTAAGTGCTGGAAGTAGCTTATCCATTTGTTTATGAAGTCTGCGGGCACTTTTTCGATACCAAGACCGAAAAGGTCGTTCATCTGAGTAGAGAAGATAGTCAAAGCGATACCTCCAGTGAATCCGACGATGACAGGGTAGGGTACGAATTTGATAATGTTTCCTAACTTACTAATACCCATTATAATAAGTATAATTCCTGCCATGACGGTGGCAATCATCAAACCGCTCAGTCCGTGTTGCTGGATGATGCCGTAGATAATGACGATGAAGGCTCCTGTTGGTCCTCCAATCTGAACTTTCGTTCCTCCGAATGCGGAGATGATGAAACCGGCAATGATGGCGGTTATTAAACCTTCAGTAGGACCTACTCCTGAAGCAATACCGAAAGCAATGGCAAGTGGGATAGCTACGATACCCACAATGATGCCCGCCATAATGTCGGTGGTGAACTTGCTCTTGTTGTAATCTTTGAGACAAGTGAAAAGTCTTGGCGCGAAAACACCCTTAATGGAAGCCTTCATACAATTTTGAATTCAATTTTAATGTTACGTTAATGAGTGCGAAATTTTGCAATAATGTATAAAAATACATTATTTATAAAAATTTTTGTAAATATACAAAGAATTATCATGTGTTTCGTGATTGAGTGGATAAAAAATATAATAGGTTTGAATTTGTTGTTTTTAGAAGTTCTAAATCTTCTTTTTTGTTTTTTAGTCTTGTTTTTTAGATCAATTTGGATTCTGTGTATTTTTTCTTTGTTGGATAAAAAGAAAGTAGTTTTGTATATTTAATCATCGTGTATACAAACAGTAAAAAAGTTAAACCGAGAAGGTCGGTGGATTACAAAAGAAATCATCCTGGTAAATTTAAATCAAACTTTAAATTTACCAGGATGATTTATAAATTTCTCATGAAGAATTTGCTTTACGAGATTTCGCTCAGTTCTAGCCAACGCATCGTCTTTTCGTCCAATTCATCGATGATTACGCCAATTCTTTGAGATTTTTCTATGAGCTCGTCGCCTTGGATGGTGCCGTTGGAGAGTCCCTCTTCGATGACTTTCTTCTCTGTCTCCAACGCAGCAATGTCTTTCTCTAAATCTTCGAACTCCTTCTTCTCTTTAAAGGTCATTTTTCGTGGGCGGTCTGCACTGTTCCGTTGTTGTTGAGGGGCTTTTTCTTCCTTCTTGTCTTTGTTTTGTACTGCAGACTTCTCTTGCTTGTCGAGGATCGATTTAGCCTCTTTCCATTCGCGGAAGTCGGAGTAGTTTCCAGGGAAGTCTTGAATCTCCGCGTTGCCATGGAATACAAGCAAGTGGTCTACCACTTTGTCCATAAAGTAACGGTCGTGTGATACAACGATGACACATCCCTTGAACGATTGCAGGTAATCCTCCAACACATTAAGCGTCACGATATCCAAATCGTTAGTAGGCTCATCCAACACCAAGAAGTTCGGATTTTGCATCAAAACAGTACAAAGGTACAGACGGCGGCGCTCGCCTCCACTTATCTTGTACACGTAATTGTGCTGTGTCTCAGGGGTGAATAGAAAGTACTGAAGAAACTGCGAAACGTTCATTTTTCTGCCGTCTCCGAGGCTGACCTCTTCGGCGATGTTTTTGACTACGTCGATGACTTTCATCTGGTCTTCAAATTTCAGTCCGTTTTGGCTGTAATAACCAAAACGTACGGTTTCACCGACATCTATCGTTCCGTTGTCCGGTTTCTCTTCGCCAACCAACATTTTGATGAAGGTTGATTTTCCCGTTCCGTTGTTTCCCACGATACCCAACTTCTCGTATCTCGCGAAGTTGTAGTAGAAATTGTCCAATATCTTGAGATCACCGAATTTTTTAGAGATGTATTTTGCTTCGAAAATCTTACTTCCTATGTATGATGCTTTCACATCGAGGCTGACGTCACCTTTATCTCTTTTAGCCTTCACCTTCTTTTCCAAATCGTAGAAGGAGTCGATTCTGTATTGAGCCTTTCCGGCTCTGGCCTGTGGCTGACGACGCATCCAGTCCAACTCTTTGCGGAAAAGATTGTTAGCCTTGGTCAACTCAGCATTTTGTATGTCGATGCGCTCCTGTCTCTTTTCGAGATAGTAGGAGTAGTTTCCTTTGTAAGAGAAGAGTTGCTGCTGGTCTATTTCTAAAATGTCGCTGCATACGCGGTCTAAGAAGTAACGGTCGTGGGTTACCATCAGCAACGCCATCTTTGATTTCTTGAGGAAATCTTCCAACCATTCCACCATCTCGAGGTCAAGGTGGTTGGTAGGCTCGTCGAGGATGAGCATGTCAGGTTCGGTAATCAACACATTGGCCAATGCCACACGTTTCAATTGTCCTCCCGATAGGTTTTCTACCTTTTGATCGAAATTATAGATCTTCAGCTTGCCGAGAATCTGTTTGATTCTTGTCTCATATTCCCAGGCTTTGTAGTTCTCCATCTGGGTAAGGAGCTTGTTGAATTTCTCTTCGTCGCTTGGGTTGAGAAGAGCTTCTTCGTATTGCTCAATGGTCTTTACAATCTCATTGTCAGATTGAAAACAAGCCTGCAGAACGGTCAATCCGGCAGGATATTGAGGGTCCTGTGGGAGAATGCTGACCCGAAGGTCTCTCTTGAATGTGATGTTTCCTCCGTCGTACTGCTCCTTTCCTGCAATGATGTTGAGCAGGGTAGTCTTTCCAGAACCGTTTTTAGCGATTAGGGCAATACGTTGGCCTTCGAAAATACTGAAGGATATGTTCTCGAAAAGGAGTTTGTCTCCGAATGATTTTGTCAGATTCTCAACCTGAAGATAGTTAGCAGCCATATATTATAATTTACGACAAAGATAACGTATTTTGACGGTATAAAATGAGATAAATCTAATCTCGATGCAAAAACGTTTGATCCTTTTCTTTTTGCTATGAAAATAGCATAGAAATACTAGCCAAAAAACACTTGTTTGACACATTTAAACATCTATTTGACGTTTTTTTTAATATTGCAACTGAAAAGAATCACTAATTTTGTATCAGTGATCATATGTTTTAAACTATAATATGAGAACAGAAAACCACAATACACAAATTACTAATAATATGACAAAACACTTACTTCTTCTTGGCTTGGCTGCATTGACCATTAGCGTGAATGCTCAGGTCACTATCACTGTGGATGCAGATGCAGACAATCGTCCTATTTCTCCTTATTTGTACGGAAGAAATGGATTGATTGACAATGAAAAGGCTAATTACGATGCTTCTGCGATAGAGATTGCACGTGAGGCCGGACTTCGTTTTGTGCGACAGAATGATGGAAACAACTCTTCGAAATACAATTGGAGTTCAAAATTGGCTTGTCACCCGGATTGGTATAACAATGTTTACGATTGTGATTGGAGCCGTACTGCAGCTGTACTTCAAAAGGAGTTGCCTGGTGTGATGACCATGTTTGGTTTTCCTCTTTCAGGAAAAGTAGCAAAGACAAAGAGCCAGAATTTCAACGACTGGGAGTATAACGAAAGTAAATGGGGTTCTTGGTGCAGTACCAATATGTGCGGTGGCGGAAGTTTGGATGCCAGTGGAAATGTGATAAAAGAGGGTAATCCTGACCTTTATCTAAAGGATTGGCCAGTCGATTCAGCCGTTGCCATTTACCCTTATTGGCGCGATGAACTGAACCTAGATATGAGCCAGTTTAAATACTGGAATATGGATAACGAGCTGGAGATGTGGCAGTGGACTCACGACGACGTTGTTCCGACAATGACTCAAGAGGTCTTAGATGCCGCTATTGACCGTTACATTGCTACAGCTAAGGCTATCCGTGCTATTGATCCTACAGTAAAGCTTTGCGGACCAGTTGCCGGAAATGAGTGGACTTGGTATATGCCATCAGGAAATGTTCGCCTAGAAGATAACGAAGGCTCTTATTGCTGGTTGGAATATTTCATCAAACGTATTGTAAAGGCAGAAGCAGAGGCCAAAATGTCTCTAATCGATGTTTTTGATATACATTTCTATCCTGATGATACAAAAGTGGATGATGTGCTTCAATGCCAACGTGTGCTGTTCGACCGTGAATATGATTATCCTTTGGCTAACGGTTTGAAGACTTTGAACGGCGGTTGGGAAGAACTTTCTAAAGAGTATATTTTCGGTAGATGTCAGGATTGGTTTGATAAATATTCAGGTGGAAAACGTGAGATGACTTACAGTATCTCTGAGTATAACATCAAATCAAACGATAACCCGATGGTTACGGCTCTTTCTTATGCATCTTTCATGGGTGAGGGAATGCGTAATGGAATGGACTTCTTCACTCCTTGGACTTGGTATCCTGTTATGTGGGAAACTCTTCATCTTTTCAGCCGATACAATCAAGAGACTTGTGTGAAAGCTGTTTCTTCTAATGAGGAAAAACTTTCTGCATATACTTCAGTGAGCACTGATCGTGACTCTATGACTATAATTTTGCTTAACCGCGATCAGACTGCTGAACAAACGGTTGATATTTCTTTGACTAATTTCGATGTTGAGGATGGCGATTATACCACGTTGCAGCTTTCTGGTTTGACAGATAAAAATACACAAACATTTGTCAGCCACACTTCAAATGCTCTTAGGTCTGGTACCGCAAGTGTAAAGGGAAATCAACTTTCAGTAAAGGTTCCTGCTTTGAGTATGATGGCAGTCATGCTTAAATCAAGCAATGGTTCTGATGTGGAAGAGTTTTCTTCTGAGTCGTTGGCTATCTATCCAAATCCAACGAGTGACAGATTCTTTGTTTCAAATACAGGCAATGTTAAGAGTGTGGAGATTATAAATGCACAAGGTGTGGTAGCATTGAAGAAAACAGTTGATTCGTCAGATGATGTGGAATTGAATGTTTCTGGATTTGAAAAGGGTCTTTATATTGTTCGCATCATTATATCAAATGGTGTTAAAACAAATACAGTGATAATTGATTAAAAAGCGTAAATACTTTCGATGAAAAGGCTCGTCTCCGATAGGGAGATGAGCCTTTTCTATGCCTAAAAATGAATTGTTTGCTGGATTCAAGCGGACAATGCAACCTCATTTAAATCCAAGTTTGTCAATTGTTTAAATTTTTGTAAAGGAGTCATATACCCTAATCTTTTCCTCGGTCTCGAGTTTAAGATGTTTTG
>JALNVE010000093.1 GCA_023227695.1 Paludibacteraceae bacterium | reverse complement strand
TTACCGTTCAAGCGAGGTACGAGCGCGTTTAAAACTGTTTAGCCAGACAGTGCGTCACTTTTGGAAGAAGAGCACTCACAGCGGCGGCTCTTTTTGCCTACTTTTTCCAGCTGAAGGGAAAAAAGTAGGGCCCGTCCGGCGAGGACAGTATGATAAACAACAGACTTTTTCTTAAGTTTTGTAAATGAGATAAAATTCAGGTCAAAAAAATGATACATTTCGTGATGTCCTATTTTTATTCAAACTTCGACATTTATTTCAATCTCGAAGTTGGTTGATTATCTATGTAGTACTTATTCAGCACTACAAATATTGTGTAATCATTGCATTGTTAACCACGGACTTTGTCCGCGGCTATTATCATGCAGCCGCCTTCGCGGCTAGTCGGTTGCTCATCATTTTCTCGTTTAATAAGTTTTTCGAGCAAAAATTTGAATCAGATTTTGAGCACCCTATCTTTCATCCCCTTATAACGATACGAAAAATGATTAACGAGAAAAGAGAAACGGAATTTCAATTAGTTTTCTATCTTTGTATAAAATAGATACTTATGGGAGAAATCTGGCAAATCATAGTGGCCTCTCTTATTTGTGTTGCGGCCATCTCTTGGGCTGTCTGGAGGCTGAGTTTGTTCTTCAGAAGAAGGGGGCGCTGTGCGGGTTGCGCATTGAGCGAAACCTGTCAGATTAAAAGCCTTCCCGGTAAAAAACTTAACTGCACCAGCCGAAAGAAGGTGAGCCGATAGACTCATTTTTGAAAACCGATGTGACGATTGAATGGAATGGTAGAAAATGAGATGTGTCCTCCCATGTTCACGCAGTAGACGTAATGCCCGCTAAAAAATTCTTACAAATATAGGATTGCACAAAACATCATCCTAACGAGCCTATCTTCAAAATCTTTGTTGCCCATATAAATATAATTAGTTATCATTTGTGGTTAAAGCAGTTTAGATTATGCGACTTTTTGACCTCGTTTCGTTTCCCAATAATGCCTAGTTTTGTCCCAAATTTTGGTTCTCATAGAAAACGATGTGTAGATGGAGATTATTCTTCTGTTTTTTTTCGGAAAAAACATTAAATTTGCACTTCCCTTAGAAAAAAGACGATTTTCGAATTAAAATTGAATGTTATGGATTTGAATGTGTTAACAGCAGTATCTCCTATCGACGGAAGATATAGAAGTAAGGCTGAAGATTTGGCCAACTATTTTTCTGAATATGCGTTGATTCGTTACCGTGTATTGGTAGAGGTGGAATATTTCATCGCATTGTGCGACATTCCACTAAAGAATCTTTCGTCAATCGATAAAAAGATATATGTTTCTCTAAGAAAAATTTATGAGGATTTCTCATTGGAAGATGCTCAGCATATCAAAGACATCGAGAAGGTTACCAACCACGATGTGAAGGCTGTTGAGTATTTCTTGAAAGAGAAATTTGACGCATTAAATCTTCACGATTATAAGGAGTTCATCCACTTCGGATTGACTTCTCAGGACATTAACAACACAGCTATACCTTATTCTATTAAGGAGGCTTTGAAAAAGGTCATCATTCCTCAGACAGAGAACTTGATCTCTGAATTGGCTCAACGTGCCGAGGATTGGAAAGACATTGCAATGTTGGCTAAGACTCACGGACAGCCAGCTTCTCCTACACGTTTAGGAAAAGAGGTCATGGTGTACGTAAGCCGTCTAACTACTCAGTTGGAACAGTTGAAGTGTTTGCCTTGCTCTGCTAAGTTTGGTGGCGCAACAGGTAACTTCAATGCTCATCATGTTGCATTTCCTGACCGTGATTGGAAGGCATTCGGTAACCATTTCGTAAACGATATTTTGGGCTTGCAACGCGAGCAGTGGACAACCCAAATTTCTAACTACGATAACTTGGGTGCTATCTTCGATTGCTTGAAACGTATCAATACCATCATGATAGATATGAACCGCGACTTCTGGATGTACATCTCTATGGAGTACTTCAAACAGAAGATTAAAGCGGGCGAGGTTGGTTCTTCTGCTATGCCTCACAAGGTAAACCCTATCGATTTCGAGAACGCCGAGGGTAACTTGGGTATGGCAAACGCTATCTTGTCTCACCTTTCTATGAAACTTCCAGTTTCAAGATTGCAGAGAGACTTGACAGACTCTACCGTTCTTCGTAACGTAGGTGTTCCTTTCGCTCACATGGTTATCGCTATCCAAAGTTCTTTGAAAGGATTTGGAAAGTTGATTTTGAACGAGAAGGCTCTTCACAACGATTTGGATAAATGTTGGGCTGTTGTAGCTGAAGGTATCCAAACAATCTTAAGACGTGAGGGTTATCCTAATCCTTACGAGGCTTTGAAGGCTTTGACTCGTACCAACACAATGATTACAGAGGAGTCTATCCACGAATTCATTGAGACATTGAACGTAGACGAGTCTGTTAAGAAGGAACTTCGCGCTATTTCTCCTCTTAATTACACAGGAATGTGATTCTGAGTTGATATATTCTAAATTTATATGACGGCAATGGTTAGGACAGATTTTTTCGCTGTCTGCTCCTTTGCCGTTTTCTTTCTAATTAAAACAATAAAAGAGTGCCTCAGTTTTTTAAGTTATTAAAAAGGTTTGTGGGTCCATACAAGGGTTATGTGACTTTGAATATTCTCTGTAATATTCTATCCACAATTTTCAGCGTCTTTTCTTTCGCTTTGATTATCCCGATTCTAGAGATTCTGTTCAAAACAAATCAGGTGACATATACTTATATGCCGTTTGCTTGGGATTTGAACGTGATAAAAAACAATGCTTATTGTTGGGTGACTCATTACATCGAACAGAATGGTGGCGTGCAGACGTTGCTTATTTTGGGCGTAATTTTGGTAGTGATGACCTTTTTTAAAACTGGTATCGCATATCTGGCAAGTTATTTCATCATTCCTTTGCGTACGGGTGTTGTACGTGATTTGAGGAATAAGATGTATGAGAAGAATGTGGACTTGAATCTAGGTTTCTATCACGACAAGCAGAAGGGTGATATCATCTCCCGTATGACGAACGACGTTGCTGAGGTGGAGGTTTCCATCATGAGTTCCATCGAGTTGCTGTCAAAGAATCCGATTATGATTCTCGTCTATCTTTGTATCATGCTGGTTCTTAGTTGGCAGTTGACTCTTTTCGTCTTGTTGGTTTTGCCTTTGGCAGGATTGGCAATGGGTAGAATAGGACGCTCGTTGAAGAAATCGTCTAAAATTGCTCAGCAGCAGACAGGTAAATTGCTTTCTCAGATAGAGGAGACTTTAGGCGGATTGCGTATTATCAAGGCTTTCAATGCGGAGAAAACGGTTATAAACCGTTTCGGTGAGATGAACGAAGAGTTGCGAGAAACAGTAAACGGCGTGAACCGCCGATATATGTTGGCTCACCCGATGAGTGAATTCTTGGGAACGGCTACGATTGCTGTTGTGCTCTTCTTTGGTGGTATGCTTATCTTGGGCGATAGTTCTATTATTCCAGGTAAAGCACCGCTTTCTGCTGCCGAGTTTATCTACTATCTGGTAATTTTCTATAGCATCATCAATCCGGCTAAGGATCTTTCGAAAGCGATGTACAGCATTGAAAAAGGACGTGCATCATTGGATCGTATCGATGTGATTCTCCAGGCTGAGAATCCGTTGAAAGAGGTGAAAAATCCTGTTGAGGCTAAACCGTTCCAGTCTAAGATTGTGTATGACAATGTGAGTTTCAAATACAATGAGGAGCAGGATTGGATCTTGAAGGATATTAATCTTACAATAGAGAAGGGTAAGACGGTTGCGTTGGTTGGTCAGTCAGGATCAGGTAAGTCTACTATGGTTGACCTTCTTCCTCGTTTCTACGATGTGAACCAAGGTTCCATCACCATCGATGGTGTGAATGTGAAGAACATGACGCTCTTTGATCTTCGCTCTTATATGGGTAATGTGAATCAGGAGGCTATCCTGTTTAACGATTCAGTGTTCAATAATATCACCTTTGGTGTGCAGAATGCCACGATGGAACAGGTGGTTGAGGCTGCCAAGATTGCCAATGCGCATGAGTTTATCATGGCTTTGGAAGATGGTTATAAGACGAACATTGGTGATAGGGGTGGCCGCCTCTCTGGAGGTCAGCGTCAACGTGTCAGCATTGCCCGTGCTATCTTGAAGAACCCACCAATCTTGATTTTGGATGAGGCTACATCAGCCTTGGATACAGAGTCGGAGAAGTTGGTTCAGGAGGCTATCGAGCGTTTGATGAAGTCCAGAACAACGATTGTGATTGCCCACCGCTTGTCTACCATCAAAAATGCAGATGAGATATGTGTTTTGCAGAGTGGTGAGATTGTAGAGCGCGGTCGTCACGAAGAGTTGATAGAGAAGAATGGCGTTTACCGCAAATTGCATGATATGCAGACATTCTAAGAGAAGTCTTATAAATCAATTAAGCCACAAGTTGCATGTGAAAGTGCAGTTTGTGGCTTTTCTTTGTTTTAGGTTTTAAATCAATTATCGATTAATAATTCTTATTTTTGAGAAAACGAATCGTATGAGTTTAAGAAAAGAAATCAAAAGTTTTTTGTGTGCATTTTCGGGCATTGCTTATTTGTTCAAAAATGAGACGCATGCCAAATATCATCTGTTTGTGACGGTATGTGTTGTAGCTGCAGGCTTTGCTTTCGGTATTAAGGCTACGGAGTGGCTTGTCGTTTTGTTGACCATTGGTGTAGTTTTGGCAGCGGAGGCTTTCAATACAGCTATCGAAAAGCTGGCTGATGTGGTCTCTCCTCAGTTTGACGAACGCATCGGTAGGGTAAAGGATGTGGCGGCAGGTGCGGTGCTTATCTGTGCTATACTGTCGGTTATTATCGGTGCTGTTATCTTTTTGCCTTATATAATTGAGTTGTTTTGATAGAAGGAATAAAAGTTTATGCAATAAGAAGGGCTGATTTCTTAGTTGAGAAACCAGCCCTTTCTTATATAGTTTATTTAAAGACTTATTTTACGACTACCTTTTTTGAAAACTCTTTTGTACTTACGAGATATATACCGTAAGAAAGATTTCCATTTTGGTTTGTAACATCGTGTCCTGTCGTATCAAAAATGCGGAAATTGTATTCGTCAGAAATTGTAATTGTACGATTCATCACATAAATCACAACGTTATGAGATTTGATGTCATCAATCGAATTTGTGGTTACATTGTAATATTTCTTTCGTGCAGAGTCATATTTTACAATTTTACTCTGTGGATTGAATGTAGGGATTGAATCAACTCCAATTGTCTGATGCCATACAGCTTCTGTTTGACCGGCATTTAGAAGATAACAAACTTCTCCGCTTTTGTATTGTTTCTCTGTTTTGTTTGTTACTCCGTGCCAAGAACTCCAGAGGGCTTCTTCTCCTATATAATAGCAACTGTCGTGACTTCCAATACTATTTCCAGTGATTTCTCCTCCTAATATTCCACTATATTTACCAATGCTATGACAGTAATTTACTTTTCCTTCATTTTGTCCTGTTATACCTCCAGCTTCATAACCACCTATATTTCCTGTGTTATAACAATTGGTAACAGAGCTGTTGTTTTGTCCTGTAATACCTCCTGCTTTGTCGTCAGAATAAATTTGTCCTGTATTGTAACATAAGCTTATTGGACTTTCTGATTCTCCGGCAATTCCACCACAATAATCTTTTCCTGAGATATATCCAGTATTATGGCAGTTGGTTATGGGTGTTTTGCATGGAAATCCACAAATTCCGCCTACATGATATTTACCTCTAATTGTATCGTTTTCTAGTCCTAAATTCATAATCTCTCCATAATAGCAATTGCCAAAGAAACCAAGATAATCGGAATATTTTTGTGAATATAGATTTATGATATTATATCCTTGACCATTTAAAGTTCCAGAATAACGATTTTCAAGACTTCCAATCGGTATCCAGTTTCCTACGTTTCTACCGCAAATGGTACTTACATCAATATCATTCATCATGATTGCACATGATGTAGAATCTTTTGCTATTCCCTCTAGTTTTCCATTTACAACACCCATAAAATAGATTAATTCATTTATGTTGCTGATTTGATATGGTTTTTCTTTAGAACCATCACCTTCTGTTGGCTTTTTGGCATCTTTGAAGATTAGAGGTTGTATTGCGACGATATCAAGTAGATCTCCGCAACGTTTACAAATCATAGAATCACATCCTAGTTCTGTATATGTTGGCTCTTTATGAAGTATGATTGTGTCGTGTATAAGAGCTGGAATTGAGATATAAACAGAATCGTTACATTCTTTATTCTTTACAAGATATACGCCATGAATTAAACATTTTGGTTCTGATAAGATAATTGTATCATTTATACCAAGTTCGCAATCTATTTTTGTCTTATTATAATATCCTAAGCTATCATTGTGCAAAACAATCTCTGCATTTGCAAGAACTGGAAATTCATCGGCACCGATAATCTGTCGCCATACGATTGAATCATTTCCTTCATTTAATAAATAGCAGATTTCTCCGCTGCTAAATTGCTCTGAAGTTGCTTCTGTAGATTAATAATCACTTTCACAATTAGAAAGGAAAAAACAACTCTTTTTTTCTGTGCTCATGGAAACTCCAATAATACTATTATAGTAGGATTTGCCTTTGATTTCGCCTATGTTGTAACAGCTGGTTACCTTTTTAGTAGAAGTAGTTTCTCCTGCAATTCCTCCTGCTCCGGTGTCACTTCCTGAAATTTTTCCTGAATTATAACAGTTGCTTAAATCACTAGCATCGATACTTCCTCCGATACCTCCAATGTATGAAACTCCTGATATATCTCCTGTATTATAACATTTTGATATTTTACATGATTTACTATATCCTTCTATTCCACCACAACACCAATGAGCTGAGACTTTTCCTGTATTATAACAGCTTACTACAGATGAAGTATCATACATACCTCCAACAATACCACCTTTTTCGTTTCCTTTTTGATCGCATAGAGGAATATTTCCGCTGTTAGAGCAATTGCTTATGGTAGTTTTTTCACAAAATCCAATAATACCACCCGTTTCATCATATGCTTTTATCGTTGCAGAATTGTGACAGTTGTCAACAGAACAGTTTACGGAACGGCCTAAGATACCACCAGTGTAACTACTTGCGGAGATTGTTCCTGAGACTTTACAATTAGTAAAAGAACTCTGACATGTATATCCTGCTAATCCTCCTGAGTTTTTATATCCAGAGTTGACTTGGATATTTATTAATTCTATGTTTTTAATTGTTGCTGATTTGCAAAGGCCGAACGTTCCTAAATTATTATTATTACGTCCTTCTACAACAATATTAGAAATAGAATGTCCTTTTCCGTCAAAACATCCAGAATAATACGTCTGGTTTCCTATAGGAGTCCAACTTTCTATTCCGTTTTCTCCTGACAAATCTAAATCTGTCGTTAGGATTGCACATGCGGTAGAATCTTTGTCCACACCTTCTAAGGTTCCGTTTACTAAACCTACAAAATAACGAAGTTCGTCAATTGTACTAATTTCAAGTGGAGAGTTCTCTGTTCCGTCTCCTACTACAGGTTTGGTCTGCGCAAAAACAGTGTTTGAAAATGCCAACAATATAGTCAGCCAATAAATTTTCTTTTTCATTTTTTTCTATTAAAAATATTTTGCAAATATATAAAAACTAATCTTTTTATGTTTCGGTTAATGGCAGAAAACAAGGAAATGGCTATTATGTATAACAAACCACAAATTGCTCGAATAATCGGTGGCAATTTGTGGTTCTTTTTTGCTTCTATTCTATTTTTTATCTCATCCTTGAGTAGCGGGTGTATTTCCTTGATTTTCCGTAATTGGCAAAACAGCTTTGGAATTTCTGCGGAATCTTGAACTCAATGCCGATCTCGTGCGTTCCGTAGTTTCCATGACGTAGATTTCCGAAGAAATAATCGTAAGAGTAAAAAACGGAAAGCCATGGTAGTGGATTTACTCCTGCCATAATGGAACCTTCGTATTCATAACGGTAGGATGCTCCGACGTAAAACAGGTCCGATGGATTCCATTCATAATCGAAGATGTAATAAAAATAAAGACTTACCTGATGTTTCCATCTATCCTTATAGTTATAGACGAAATAGGAGGGACATAATCTCCACCACTCAGAAGTTTGGAACAGATAATTGACATATCCCGAGTAGAGTTGACTCATCGGCACCTCTTCAGATCCTTTAAGAAGGTGGTTGGCAGAAGCTCCTAACTCAAAGTTTTGGAGCAACAGCTCAAAACCTACCTCTGCATCTGGAACGGTTCCTTTTGGAATGTCGTATGACTCTGCCGTATGCAGTGTGTTGACCTCTTGAATCTTATTGGCATCATAACCTCTGTTTACCAATCCACCACCAACACCGAGATTGATGTAGCTATCGTCGCCAATCGGAATCATGAAGGCAAAACTCAGCTTGGGTTGTCTTGTGTATTGATATCCGATTTCATCAGAAAGAAATGACAGCGAAACTTGTGAATGGGCACCCATGAAGAAGTATTTGCCACCTGCAAAATAGGTCTTTGGTGCACCGTCCAGTCCTGTCCATTGCCACCGTCCACCTAAGGTGATGGTTGCGTTCATAATTTCCGGAACGTAAGCTGGGTTCATATAATTCAGTCGTAGCTGCTTGTTAGTGAATAGCACATCTTCTTGTGCCATTGTGTTGCACAAACAAGCTACTAACATCATATATAGAATGAACACTTTTTTCTTCATCTCTCTTGCTCTCTTATTCTTTTGTTTGTGAACTTATCGTACTAAAGTTATATAACCAGTCTGTATTTTCTTTTCTCCGCTTATATAATAAGTGATGGCGTAGAAATATGTATCAGCAAATGCCTCTTCTCCATTGTCCTTCTGTCCGTGCCATCCAATACCTTCATAGATGAGATTACCGATTCTATCATAAATCTGAAGCTCGTAATCCTCCATGAATTCATCTTCTGGAGTCATGGTGTTTGGAACCTCGAAGTCAGGATCTATAAGTAGGGTGGCAACTGCCATACCTTTACATCCGTATTCGTGGGTAACGATAAGTTGTACGTTTATTGGTTTTGTCAATCTTACAAGGTTAGCTTCGTAAGAGTGCTCTACTGTAGATGAGTTAGACTCAGTATCCTTGTATCCGTCACCGAAATCCCAATAGTATGTATAGTTATTATCGAGAGGAGCTGTGATCACTCCTTCCAATCTAACATCGAACGTATCTCTGTTAAGGTGATAGGTTGCAGATGCTATCATTGGATCGATGATGATCTTAGGATCTGGATTATTAACCGTATTGATTGAAATAGTCTTTGTTACCGGACATTTGTTCTTATCCAAACCATAAACCTGAACCAATTCTGATTTGCTTGGAGTGTATCTGAAGTTGTCTCCTGCAATGGTTGAATCGCTAACAGTCCAAACTGTTTGGTAAAGATTGCCTGTAGTGAGATTAATGGCGCTATCCAAGCATACGTTAGTTTTTCCGATCACCTCTGGTTCTATCTTAGGATAAGTCTTTATAGTAAGACTTACCGTGTCCTGACAAACTGGTTTGTTTGTGACAGTAGCGATCAACAAGATATCTGTCTCGCCGTCCAATTTAGATTTGAAAGAGTTTCCATATAGAACCTCTCCTGTAGATTGGTCTTCCCAAGTCATGGTAGCGTTAGAAGAACTTGCGTTTAGACTAACCGTATCATCAAAGCAATAGGTCTTGTTGACGATAGGGTAGATGAAGTCTTCTGGTTGCATCATCTGAACATTGATTGTATGAACAGCTCTACATCCGTTTTGGTTCACTACAGAGAATTGATAGTTGCCAGTATGGCCAATGTTACTGTTGATGTCCATGCGGTTGGTTTGGTCTGTACCGTTCCAAAGTTTATCTGCTGTCTCTTTGATTTCGTAACTGTTCATTATCTCAGACAGTCTGATGTCTAAGTTTGCGCAAGTGTCGATGTCGATAGTCATTGGCTTGATGGCATCGGCAATTGTTACGTCGACAGTCTTGCTCTGACTCTCACAACCGTTGATTATAGATTGAGTCGCATAGAATGAGCTGCTCTTCCATGTGCTTTCGTCTGTATTGATGATGATGGAATCCATGCGCTCATCACTTCCGTCTTGATACCAGTTCAATCTTACGCCGTCTTTCTTGTTGTTGGCTTTAAGTGTATATGAACCTGTCTTTTCACAGAAGATGAAGCTTTCGTTGACGTCAGGAATCTCATTGTATCTCTCTTGTACAGAAACCGTCATCTTAGCAGGCTGACCCATACAAGCCTTGAACGAAAGTTTAGCCTCGTATTTC
>JALNVE010000092.1 GCA_023227695.1 Paludibacteraceae bacterium | reverse complement strand
TGTCAAAATAAAAAAATACAAATCAAAAAAAATATCCATTCCAGCAAGCTAGCTTGCTGGAATGGATAAATCATAGTATGTTTGTCCAATAAAACCTGTAACGCTTATTTAGGACTTGATATTAGAAATAGATTATCTTAAAAACACTACTTCAAACTCAACACGACGGTTTTTAGCCTTACCTGCCTTAGTGCTATTAGATGCAACTGGCTTGTCTTGACCAAATCCTTGAGCTGTCATACGTTTTCCATCAACACCCTTCTTAACCATGTAATCCTTAACGGCATTAGCACGATCCTCTGAAAGTTTCTGATTCTTGTCAGCCTTACCAGCGTTATCAGTGTGACCCTTGATAGACAAATTGTATGATGGGTTCTCATTCATAACCTTAACGATATCGTCCAAGATTCCGAAAGAAGTCTTCTTGATAGTTGCTTTACCTGATTGGAATTCAATTCCATTCAAAGCCTTATTGAACAATTGTTTAACAGCTTCTTTAACCTCAGGACAACCATTGTTAGCCTTTACACCAGCCTCGTTAGGACAAACATCTTCGTAATCGAATACGCCATCGTTATCAGAATCAAGTGGGCAACCTGTTGCATCGATGAAATTCTTAGCTGCAGCTGGAGTTCCAGGACATTTGTCCAAGTAATCAGCTACACCATCGTTATCAGTATCAAGTGGACAACCCTTTTCGTCAACCATAACACCTTCTGGAGTCTCAGAGCACTGATCCAAATAATCAGCTACACCATCCTTATCACCATCAAGTGGACAACCTAATGTGTCAACAGAAACACCTTCTGGAGTTCCAGGGCATTTGTCTAAGTAATCAGCTACACCATCTTTATCTCCATCAAGAGGACATCCTTTTTCGTCAACCTGAACACCAGCAGGAGTACCTAAGCATTGATCTAACTTGTCGATAACGCCATCTTTATCCTTATCTCTTGGTTTCAATGCGAAGCTATAAGTAACACCTAAGCTGTGAAGTAATTGTTGATCATTGTAATCACCACCATCGTAACCATCTCTTTCATCGTTAAATGCATAGCCATAACCACACATATAACGCAATCCCCAATGCTCTGTAAGAGAAACATCACAACCAACACCAGCAGTTGCAACGATATCACTTCCCTCTACACATTTAGTCTTCTTATCAAACTCAGTCAAACTTCTGAATCCAGGTCCAGCGTATACGAATGGACGGAATGCATAGTTCTCAGGCAAAATCTTATATTTTGCTGTCAAATCTACATAAATCATATTTGATTTAAATTCTAGACCTGAGTTTGAACAATCATTCTTAGATCCATAAGTTCCGATACCTGCGTATAAAGTAACATCAAAATAACGGTTTAAATAATGAGAGAATGATAATGCTCCCAAGCCATACATAGATGCCTTTACATCGAAAAATCTGTTTCCTAAATCACCATTGTACTCTGTTTTTACACCATAGGCACCGATTGTCCATGGGTTCTCATAAGTCTGCGCAGTTGCTGTTCCTAACATCAAAACTGAGCTGATTAGAACTAAAATTTTCTTCATTTTTGTTTAATAGATTATTTGTTAATAATAATTATTATCTTTTTATGTATTTATATCAAATCAAATATGCAGACCATCATCAGACCTATTAATAGACAGTATTTCAAAATAAAGAATTACTAAAATCCACATAGTCTTCCGACATCATTGTTTTATATTTTTTACAAATATAATACCAAATTTTATTATTGAGGAGAAATAAGGCCTAAATTTTAAACTAAAAAAAATAAATAATAATAGCTGTTAATCATCTACAGAGAGAGAGCCCTTCTTTGGCAGATTGACTGTTTGGCTGAATCAAAACTGCTTGATTAAAAAGTACTTTTGCCTTCTTCATCTCCTTCAGATAATAAGAATTCCAAGCAGACAAAATAACGATGTCATAATCAAAAGGATATAAGCTTTCAATTCGTTGAAAATAAGGTTCTGCCGCTTTATAATTTCCTGTGTTATAATACATTAATCCACGATAATAGTTGGCTTTGTAGTTGTTGGGATCCAACTTTAAAACAGCATCATACTGAGCGCTCACGCTGCTCCATAACTTAAGCTTAGCAGCAGGCAACACATAACCCAACCTTGCTTCAACAGAGGATGGCCTCAATTGTATTGCTTTCGCATAATATAATATGGATTGCTTAAAATCATTATTGGAATAATGCAGCCATCCCAATCGAAGATTAACTGCATAAGTATCAATCCTCAAATTTTTCAAAGCAGAGATGGCCTCAACATATTGTTTGTTATTTTCCAATTCATAACTTTTGGCAAAAGCAACCCTCTCCACTTCTTGTGCAGAAACGAAGAGCGATGCCAAACAGAAAATAAACATCAACGTCACTCCCATCTTTTTCAAAAGTTCCATTTTATTCCTCCCAATATACTATTACCATAATTAGCCACACTAATATTTTCCAAAGCTCTTTTTTCCACATAATAAACATTAGCCTCTTTCTCGATCAACCTATACATTAAGCTTACTGACAATCTATCCGTTATAGGAAATATCAAATTTGCCAAAACACGGAATTTGTTGTCAAACTGCATCGTATAAATTGTGCTCAGATTACTTTCATTGTAATATTTTATATTTCCGAGGCCAATACCTAATTCAACCCAACAAAAAGGACATGCACGAAAACCGACCAACTCCTCAACATAGAAGTTGTGACTCCATTTTCTATAAATAAAATAACACTTCGTATGCGAATAGAAATTCAAATTACCCTTCGGATAAAAGACTGCTTCAGCTCCAAACTTCATCGAATTATAACCATAATAACGCATATATGAGACTGAAGACAAAAATTCCGTACGCTTATATATTTTTGAAACAGTCAAATCAAAAGTATAATTGAACAGTTCGTGATCTTGTTTATCCGTCACATACCAATAGGAATAGGCTTCACTACTCGGAACCCAAGCTCCATAATCATCGGATCTTCTATTCCAATAATCGACAAAATAATCATCTCTACCTCCATGGTATGGATTATAAGGATTGTAGGGATCATAAGGGTACGGATACCTTCCATCGAAACCTCCATCGCTGGGTGGATAATCTCCTCCATTACTTCCATCATCCATTCCACCTGAATTGGTCGATTGGTCTTCTATCTTAATAGAATCCATATAGACCATAGATGTATGATCCTTCGTATAAAAAATATGAGCCGATGGCGTTATATTCCATCCATGACCTAAATTACAAGTGGACGAAATCGAATAACCTATCTGAATATAATCCGTTGCATTGTTAAAAATACGGATTTCAGACGAATCAACCTCCTGTGTGCCTGAAGAATTACAGAAATTCAAACCATGAGTAAAACGCCAATTCTCACCCAATGGATGCTCCAATGAAAGCGCATACGAAGATCCTGTGCCCATCGACATTTTTTCGGAATAGAGCGTAGAATCAGGCAAAGAAAAATCAGCTGAAGTATTACCCAAAACGCCACCTTCCAAATAGAAGGAACAGTCTTTCCAATTCAACAATCCATATTTCTCTTTCGTCTCCCACAAAAGATAAGGATAGACAGCTGCTGCCTCAACCTTTCGGTTCATATAGACAAATGAGAAATAGAGATATTCTGCCAACAACGGATCTTCACGATGATTATGGAATGCAAGCGACAAGTAATGGCTCGCCATGGCATAATCCTGACGATTAAAACAAGTTACTCCCTCTTTATAATTGTTTTGGTATTCCATATAATCAGGATCCTCGATACGTAATGAATCAAGTTCTTGGGCACATATAGACAACGAGCAACTAATTAATATCAGAAGAAATAACTTTCTCATTCAGTATCATTCATCAAATCCAATTAACAGATGGAAGATGCTTTTTCAATTTTATCGTTAAATTCTTCAATATAAGCTTTTGAGACATTTATAAGGATTTCATGAGAATTATAGCGAACTATCTGACGAATAAAATCTTTTAAATGGCCCAAAAGGCACTTAAAAAAATCAACGAAAACTACATAGTTTATAGAAAAATGAAACAGCTTCTAAGCACAAATGTAATTATTTTTTCATTTTATAAATAATATTTTCCAACTCTGTTTTCTAGTTTTTACAGAAACAAAAGCCAACCTGTTTTTCGAATAAGAAGTTTCATACTGAACATTTTCCACTACTCTTCCACTTACCTTATCTGTATATGTTGAACGAAGTTCTCCTTTCTCTAAAGAAGCTTTATATTCTATTTTCACAAAACTAAAAAACGGCGCTACAATATCCTGCAAGAATTTGACCCAACCATTCTGCTGATGAACCAAAGGGAATGCATCTTTCACAAACCAGACTCCTGCAACAAAAGGAACTTTATAATTGGAGCAGAAAAAATGATATAGATTGCACGACTTAGTTCCTTTGTATTTTAAGAAATAAAACATCGAACCGTCATTTTCAAACCATGCGTACGCCTTTTTATTTGCGCAATATATGTATGTATAATTATAAATATCACGGCATACCGTCCAACGCTCCTCTCCATATTTTTCGGAAGTTACAACCAACTCATCTCCTACTTCAAATTGGTAATACGAAGAAAGCTGGGCATTCGACTCCACATTGGATATAGATTCACCTTCTTGAGGACAAGTACCGACTTTTACCTCACCAGCCGCAAGGTAGGTTGCAATTGGGAAATCCATTGTCTGAGTGCCCATTTCAGGCTGGGTCTGTATCTGAAAATGAAGATGTGGATAGGGCGAATGACCGGAATTTCCGCAGAGAGCCAAAAATTCTCCTCGTTCCAATTTCTGCCCAACACGACATTTAAAAGAGTCTTTCTGCAAATGACACAAAGCAGAGTATACGCCATCAGCATGCTTTATGACGACATAATTTCCCCAATTCTGTTTATCGTTGATGGCACCTAATTCATTATCATCCACACCATCGAAAACAGCCTCAACCGTTCCATCAGCTGGAGCAATCACAGGTTTCATGTAACAGTAATAATCAGAAAGATGCGTACCATCTCCCGAGAATTGTCGGTTATCCGAATCCTCAACCACAAAGTCCCAAGCCTGTTTCCAAGCCTTCTTATGCGTGTACTGTCCATCATGGCCTTGCGAAACTTTCCATACACCCATAAACGGAAGATAAATCTTCAAATAATTGAGCGTTGCCATACGGTTCTTATTCAACTCGTAATAATAGAGAGTTGCCTCCGGATTATCCTCCATATAGTAAGCCAACACTGGCGATGTGAAAGATTTTCTTCTCCTCAAAAGGTAGAGGAACAAAACACTCACCATACAGAAGGACAACGAGAATGTTGGCAAATAAACATACGACAAGAGACGAGAGGATGCCAAAATGACCATAAACTGAACGGGAATCAACAAAAGAGTCCACAAGTATGAGTTACGCGAAGGTATGATAAAATAACCACCCACCGCAATTGATGTCAAAATGAAGTTGAAACCAAAATAGAGAATCGGCAAATGGTAAATCTCTCCCCCAATAAAATCATAAAGATAGTACCCCCCTATAAAGCCAATGAGCGAGAGACTGAATGCTATTCGCGAATAGAACAACAAGGCAAGAGCTATACAAACACCAGCCATGACATTCGTCTGGAAGAAAATAAAACTGAAACTTTTGAAATATTCTACAAATACAGTTGGCAGGAAAGACCAAAATCCATCTTCCAACAATGGAGCAAGAGAAAGGTCGCCCAACTGTAAAATACTACGGTCGCCTCCCATCAATCCGGTGAAACCTGTAAAATCATCGCTCTGCTGAGCCACCAACAAGACACACCAAAGACAGATCAGGAAGGGAAATGCCAAGAACGGCACATTTCTGCGTTCAAAAACATCATCCATCCAAACCTCCAAAAAGAGAACCAGAATAGAGACGGCAAACAGAAAAGCTATCATGTTACTGTTATAAGGAAAAAATGAACCTAATGCTATTCCCGTAAAGACAGCATTAAATCCATACATTCCAGAAACAACCTTTTCGCGGTTCAAAGACAGAGAGAAGGCCAATGCATTAACAAACATACAGCACAACAAGCCGCAAAGACCCGCTACGGGATATATCATCGAAACCAAAAGCAAAAAGAGCCCAAACCATTGGCTTTTGGAGAAAAAAATACCCGCATAACTCAACAATATACTTTTGACGAAAGACTTCAACTCTACTTTTATCTCTTCATTCATAATTTCCTAAACAAATTTGTTCTGCAAAAATAAGGAATTAAGACTAATGTGATTCGGTTGAATCCAAATTGATTTATTCCGAACCTTGGTGTGGTTTAAAATAGGACCTCTTCTGGTCGTGGTTCAATGGATCAACTTTTTGCTACAAATATTCGACCCCTTTAGGGTCGGATGCAGCACATGAATGAAATGCATTTCGTTTTAGAATGCCACTATAATTTAGACCAACGTTTTTATCACTTCAAAAAAGAAAAATCATTTTGACTAAAGATTATCCGTTGTCGAAGACTCTTGATTTACTATCGTCTCGATCGTCTCCCGTTTGCGGAGAACAGAGACCTTTCCTTCCCTACTGACCTGCACCACGTATGGCCTCAACGTGATGAACTGCATCCACTGCGACACGTTGTATGCCCCTACGTTATGTATAACTAAATGGTCGCCCCGATTTAAAAGAGGCAGACTCACAAATTCACGAATAACATCGATGTTCATACAAAGAGGTCCGTATAGCGTAACATCTTCGTAATACTTGGAAAAAGGCTGTGCAGGCGACACCTTATGATCGTACCAGAACGAGGTAAAGAGCATGTTCACACCTGCATCTATGATTGTGAATCGACGACCTGACGACGAACGCTTATTGGACAAAACAGTCGAAATCAGACAGGCTGCATCATCAATCAATGCCCTACCCGTCTCCAAAATCAAAACCGGCAAATCCGATGTTTTGAACGGAGCCTTATAGATAGCTGTCGAAATAGCCTCAGCATATTCGTCAAAACTAGGACAGACATCCGCACCTCCTAAATAAGAGGCCTTCAATGTATTTTTCGAGGCAAAACCGCCTCCCATATCCAAATATTCTATATTGACACCCAACTTCTGTTTTACATTACAAGCCAAATTGGCCATTTTCTCAGCAGCTACTGCATAAGCATGAGCCGTGAGAATAAAGGTTCCGATATGACAATGCAAGCCCTTCAGCTCAAACTTATCCATGCGGACTATTTTGCATAGAACATCCCACGCCTGACCGTTCTCGTAATTGAAACCGAAGCGATCCCAAATCTGATTGATTTCAGTATCAAGATTGACTCGCACGGCAACCTTCGGTTTAATGGATAGCTCGTCAGACAAATCGGACAAGAGATAAAGCTCGTCCATGTTATCAATATGGATGAAAGAACCGTTGGTGATGGCTTTCTTCAGATCGTCCTTCGTCTTAGCCGGGCCGTTAAAAATAATGTGGTTTCCACTCACTCCATTACGTATGGCCTTGTCGTACTCAAAGCCGGAGACCACCTCCGCCCAAGAGCCCTCTTCATGGAAAATTTTACAAATACCGTCCAAATAGTTAGTCTTGTAAGACCAAGCGAAATGAACTTTCGGATAACGGGTCGTGAACGAGCGTTTGGCACGTTGGATATTTTCACGCTGTTTGCGCTCAGAGAATACAAATAACGGCGAGCCGTACTTCTCCACCAACGCGGAGACAGGCACGCCATCCACATCAAGTACAGGCACGAGATAGGTGTCTTTGCCCGTCTTGCCCGGCATCATGGCATTGATAGGTTTTATCAATGGCCTCTCATATCTTATTTTCTTTGAAGAATCCATATTCAATTCATTTTTGTCGGTTATCCTTCTCTCCAGAAACGGAGAATGCACCAAACTCTTCCTGGTCCACAATCATGTCCCACGAACAGCGGACAAACATCTTGCCCACATCGTATTTATCAAAAGCCTTGACCTCTTTACCCAAAGCCGCATTCACCAGCAATTCCGGAATGTTCTGTCCGGCAGCCGTAGCCAAATAGACCCATGCAGGAATACGCGGATTGATCTCCAGCACATAAGCATTTCCATCGCGGCCACGCATCAACTCCAATTCAAAGCCACCTCTCCAACCGCTGGCCTCCACAAAACGGCGAGCCATATCCACCAATCGACTATCTGAAACCGTGATGCCGGCCCACGCCTTACCCTTATCGGTAATGAACTGCTTACGCATTGGAACAGCAGCTAGCAGCTTACTATCTGCCGAGCCAAATCCGATCACATTAAACTCCGAGCCCTCCACAAACTGTTGCACGATAACAGGCGTGCCCCATTGGGCAGCAATTTTGCCAAAGTTGGCCACGAACTGACCATCATCATGCACTACGTAAGCCTCGTAAAACCGACCCTTCACCACGAGCGGATAGCTCCACTCCGAACGGTCACTTTTTCCCAAGAAATCATCCATCGTATCGCAGTTGATGCTACGGGGCACCTCAAGGCCTATCCGTTTGCCAAAGTCATGCAAATTGAACTTCTGACGCGCCTCAAACTGCTCCAACGTAGGGAGAAATAGAGCGATGTGACGTTTACTCAACTCATTTTCCAACTTGATGTAGGAGAAAAGCTCCGCATCGAAATTAGGAATGATCACGTCAATATGTTCCTTGTCGTTTATGTAATCCAAACGTGAAAGCAGGGCCTCAGTACCCGCACTTGGGTAAGGCACCTGATAGCAGACATCCACCAGATCATGCATATACGCACCCGGTTCCATCAGCTCGTAGCAAAGCCCCACAATGCGGCACGAGAAGGAGGTTGCCTCCTTCAGGCTACGAACAACGGGCACACCCGGTCCGGGATTGTCCACCGCATTCAGTCCAGTAACTGCAATCGTATAATATGGTTTTACGTCACTCATCTGTCAACATTTCATATTGTTTCAGCAAACTCACGAAATCATCCAAATCGCAGGCGAAGGCGGAAGCCGTCACGTCATAACGATCGACAATAGAAGCTACAATGGTCTCCTTCGGTTTTTCCTCCTGCAACATACGAATCACCTCGACCCCTATAGGATTAAGGGAAAAACTCTCGCCTGTCTGCGGATTAAATATATATCCCGACTGACTAATCGCAATATTTGCATTTATCTTCATTTGCTATCTCTTCAATTTGATATATGAAATTAACAAACAAAAATAGAACAATCTAATTAATTCAACGAAGTGTTAGTTTTTTTATAGAAAAAGCATCATTAGATAATAAATGAAACGGTAAACCATGAGGATATTGATAAAACAATGAATCAGCAGGAATTCTTTTAATTTTAGGTCAACTAAAAACAGAAATATAAGTTCTGTCATCCATTAAAGAAAAAAGTAGTAAGTTTGCGTAAAGAATAAAGAAAAACAAAGATGAGCATGATTAAAGTTACCTTCAACGCACCTATCACACTGACATTTCTTACTTTGATGTTTGTGTTCACCATAGCCAACTATATGACAGGTGGATTAGTCAACAATATTTTCGGATGCAGCAACGAGTTGTCCTATAATCCAATGATTATTTTAGGCTATTTCACTCATATTTTCTGCCACGCCAATTTAGAGCATTTCTTCGGAAACGCAATCTTCCTACTACTACTCATGCCTCTTTTAGAAGAAAAATATGGAAAGATGACGCTAATCATAATGATTTTCTCAACAGCCTTAATAACAGGCATTCTCAACGCTCTACTACTTTCAACCGGATTGATTGGAGCCTCCGGGATTGTATTTATGTGCATCATATTATCATCGCTGACGATGTGCAAGGCAGGAGAGATTCCGATAACATTCATCCTCGTCTTCATCTGCTATGTAGGCAAAGAGGTCATAAGCGGCGTGTTAATTGACGATAATGTATCCCGTTTCGGACACATCATAGGCGGATGCTGCGGAGCTGTTTTCGGAAAATTGTTTGGAAAAGAGAAAGGATAAGGGGGAAAATGATTTATTTATATTTTTGAATTTCATTTAGCCATTTCTGCCCGTTGTAATACTTCTATGGTTTTGAAATTCTTATCATAACAAAAACAACCTAACTTAAACGGAATTAGATTTTCTCCCTTCCCTAATAGCCCTCCATATCTATACAAATGAGTTTTATCTTCTTCTTTAACCTTAAAATATTTATTAATCTCTATAAAAAGATTTTCCTCTAACATAAAAAGCCTAACATGCCAATCTTCATAACTTTCATCTTTTTTCCATTGCCATTCCAAATCATAGGCTTCTCTTATATTAGCTGGATTCAAGCGGACAATGCAACCTCATTTAAATCCAAGTTTGTCAATTGTTTAAATTTTTGTAAAGGAGTCATATACCCTAATCTTTTCCTCGGTCTCGAGTTTAAGATGTTTTG
>JALNVE010000091.1 GCA_023227695.1 Paludibacteraceae bacterium | reverse complement strand
GATACAAATATGAGCAAATTGTTGAAAATATTCAATCGTATTTTCATTTAAGTCACCACGCAATTTGACCCATTGACACTTAGTATAGTGAAAATACCACGCAATTTGACCTATACGCCAAATCTTGGATCGACTTGTCTGAGCTACCCCTTACTATAAAAAAAACAATGCAGCCTACTAGGACAGAGGCTGCTATGATAATTATAAATTCTACCATCTACTTAACTATTAGCTCATCTTTAAATGTACAAAAAAGAATTATAAAAGTGGATTAACTGATTTCACCATTTCCTCGAAAATGACTGCCAATCCCTTCTGTGCTATCTCTGTATTTTTCTGAACATCTTCATGAGATATCCCATTGCTAGGTGCATCATATCCAAAGTTAGCAATGACAGAAACACCAAAGCACTTCATTCCACAATGTCTTGCCACAATAACCTCTGGCACTGTCGACATTCCCACAGAATCTCCACCGATAATTCTGAAATGACGATACTCCGCACGTGTCTCGTATGTAGGACCTGGAGTTCCTATATAAACACCTTTTTGATATTTTATATGATGGCTATCTGCTATTTTCTCTGCCATATTTATCAAAGCAGAGTCGTATGCATCGCCCATATCTAAGAAACGAGGACCCAACTCATCGATATTCTTTCCTCGCAACGGATTCTCCGGAAACATATTGATATGATCTGCAATCAGCATGATATCACCAGGTACATATTCTGGATTCAAAGCTCCGGCTGCATTGGAAACCATCAACAAATTCACACCCAAACGACTCATCACCCTTTCTGGGAATGTAATCTCCTGCATTGAATATCCCTCATAAAAATGAAGACGACCTTGCATGGCCATAACGGGCACACCCGAAAGATGACCAAACAGCAGATTTCCAGAATGACCATTTACGGTACTGGTTTTAAATCCAGGAATCTCAGAATAGGAGATCGTTTCGGTTATATCTATATTGTTGGCAAAAGAACCTAATCCTGTGCCTAATATGATTGCTATTTTGGGACGTATAGAGGTTTTTCCTCTAAGAAACTCGCAAGCAGCGTCTATTTTTGTCAACATACTCTACAATCTGTTTATCAAAAGTTGATCCATCACCTAACATGAAATGAATAGAAAGAGGGATGTAATACATCACTTTCTTCAACGAATCAGGAATCTTCACATCCTTCAGGCGAACAGCATCCTTCTCTGTTGTTAAGATAATGTTATGCTTATTTGGGAATGAATTGAATGCCTTTTCTATTTTAGAAATATCATCATTATCAAACTTATGATGGTCTCCAAATTTAACAGAACGTACACTTGAAGCAAAAGTTGAGACATATTGTTCGAATGGAGCAGGAGAAGCTATTCCCGTAACACACAGAACACCTAGGTTCTCGTTTTCAACCACATTCTTCTGAATCTTATAAGATCCATATTTAGGGAAAACAGGTTTAAAATCATCATATTGAATATTAGTAAAATACAATGTCTGATAAGGAAATAAATTCAAATTCTTTCGTATGATTCTAAATTCAATCGGTTTTATGTCTGATGGACATTTGTTAACCACTACAATGTTCGCTCTGTTTTTAGATTTCAAGGGTTCTCTCAACTGACCAAGCGGCATCAAACTATCTTCAGTTATCATTCTATTATAATCAATCAAAAGAATGGAAATATCTGGCTTTACATATCGATGTTGATAGGCATCATCCAATATAAATACATCTGGTTTATTAGGTTCATTCAACATTTTCTTAATGCCTCGTCGTCTGTTCGCATCAACGGCTAATAATACATTTGGAAATTTCTGTTTAATTTGGCATGGCTCATCTCCTATCTTTTCTGGAGTTGAACTCTCTGTAGAAACAACATAGCCCGAAGTCTTGCGTTTGTAACCTCGGCTTAAAACTCCTACTTGATTGCCTGGTTGGAGAAGGCGAACAAGGTATTCTGTAAAAGGTGTTTTTCCAGTTCCTCCTACAGTAATGTTACCAACTGAAATAATCGGTGTATCAAACTTCTCTGAAGGCAGAATGCCTATATCAAAAAGCCAATTGCGTATAGCAACTACTGTTGCATATACTACAACAAAGGGGGAAAATAAAATTTTCCAGAATATGGACCTTTTTACTACTGACATTACAAAACCAAAAATTAGAAGTTATACATTCTAGAACACTTGCTAAATTTCTTGTCAAAAGACACCTCACCCAAACACACAAGTTTTAGTTTATCATTCTTTCAATAAATAAACAATAAACAAACTAAGATTATTCGCATTAGATTTGAGGATGTGCTATTGACTAAAAAATCACCCTCCAAAATAAGCCTTTTGTTCGTGATTTCCAAATATTTAGAAAGAAAATCCAAACAAACATGCCATTCTCTGTAAATCCATGTTAGCAAACTATGTTATCCAACACGGATTGTCTGTTAATCCATTTTGAATAAAAAAAATAGAAAGGATTTGTCTTTGGTCCCTTGTTTGTAAACAAACTACTTTACTTTTATCTCATAAGGTAAAATCGCCTGAATATTATCCATGTTTCTTATCTTTTCAAGCATTTCATATTCATTTCTGATAGAACATTTAGATAATAAAGATTTTACGCTGGAACTTGGAATATTCATTAATTGTTCAAGCAAAGATTTCTTTTCCGGATAATATTGCACATCATACGAATTTATCTTAGCCTGATTGGCTGCTTCTTTTATCGCATCTGACAAATCGCCCAACTCATCCACAAGGCCAATTTGTTTAGCAGAAATACCGCTCCATACACGACCTTGAGCAACACTCGCAATTGAATCAAAAGGAAGTGAGCGTCCATCTGCGCAACGAGATACAAACTGACAATAAAATCTATCAATATAACTCTGTAACAAGTTTCGTTCAGATTCCGTCATAGGTCTTGTATAAGATATCATATCCGCATACGGATTAGTTTTCACCACATCAGAAGTAACGCCAATTTTATCCATCAATCCTTCCAAATTAGGAATCACACCAAAAACACCTATTGAACCTGTTAATGTTGTTGGTTCTGCAAATATCTTAGTTGCATTACAAGAGAGATAATAGCCTCCAGAAGCAGCATAATCACCCATACTTGCAATGATAGGTTTCTTCTCCTTTAACAAAGCTATAGCTCGCCATATCTGCTCTGAACCATAACCACTACCTCCAGGGGAATTTATACGAAGCACAACAGCTTTCACAGAGGAATCTTTTTTCAAACTTGTCAATGTCTCCACCAACTTTTTTGAATTAATGCCGTCATCTTGCGGATTATCAATTTCTCCAGTTGCATAAACAACGGCGATTTTATCATCATTCAAACTTACGTCTTCCGTGTTCAAATCGGAAGGAGTCAAGAGATTGATATCTTCATCTTCCTTCAATGAAAGCTTTTTCCGAAGTTCACTTTCAACCTCATCTTTGTATTTTAATCCATCTACTAACCCAACTTCTACATAACGTTCTTGAGGCTGAGTAGTCAAGTAAGAAGATGCTAATGAATTCAAAGTATCAACCGATATGTTTCTTGACAATGAGATATCGGATAAAATGCTGTTCCACATGGAAAAAGTCAAGACGGTCATCTGCTCACGATTGGCAGGACTCATCTCCGTATTCGTAAATTGTTCTGTGTATGACTTATATGTACCCACCTTCACAACCTGCATCTCGACACCAAGTTTCTTAAATAAGCCTGTGTAGAAAGTGGCTTCAGTTGCTAAACCTCGGAAATCCATAGAACCAATAGGATTTATATAAATTTCATCAGCAACAGAAGATAAATAATAACTTTCCTGCAAAAAATTATCTGCATACGCAATCACAAACTTGCCGGATTTTTTAAAATCTAACAAAGCATTGCGTATTTCTCGAGTTGAAGCAAAGCCCGCAACAAAAATGTCTGATTGGATGTAAATACCTTTTATACAAGAATCTGTTTTAGCGGCAGAAATAGACTTTAAGATTTCATCCAAACCTAAAGATCGGAGTTGATCATCTTGCATAAGGGTTGAATAAAGGTCTTCCTCTATTCGTTCCTCTAAAATTCCCTGCATATTTAAGCACAAAACAGAATTAGGTTGAATCTCATTTTTCTTTTCTGCAGAAGAGACCATAGCGGCTACGACCACAAAGAAAATAATGATTCCTAAAAATGAAAAAAGGACTAAAGCAGTAAGCGTAGCCAACGTGTATTTAAGAAATTGTAACATAACTTTAAAATTTAGGATTAAAAAAAGCCCTTCTTTTTAACAGAAGAGCTTGCTCTTATATTATTATTTTTATTTTCTATTTTTCAACCAGATTCCTACAGACATCAATATGAACAACAGAATGACCATTGGAATAGCTGCCCACCAAAAAAACAACAAGAGGATAACAGACAATCCAAGAAATATAAATCGAACTTTATTGTCCTGCCATGTCAAATCATGAAACTTCAATGAGAACATCGGCAACTCACAAACCAACAACAAAGAAAACACTATTATCAAAGGAACGATAAAATATACACTCTGACTGATAGTGATGATGACAGAATCTGGAGACAAAGAAAACACAGAATCCTCAAGACTAACCAAAGCGATAAATGATGTCAAAAAGATTGCATTGGCAGGCGTAGGCAAACCTATAAATGAAGATGTCTGACGTTCATCAATGTTGAATTTTGCTAATCTTAAAGCTGAAAAAACAGGAATCAAGAAAGCAACAAAAGGCAAAATCTTTGGATCTGGAGAGTATAGCGTAAGCCATGTGTACATCACAACTCCTGGAGCCACACCAAAGCTAACCATATCAGCCAAAGAATCCAGTTCTTTACCTATATTGGAATGAGCATTTAACAGACGCGCCATCATTCCATCAAAGAAATCGAAAACCGATGCAAAAAGGATAAACATTGCCGCCCAAAAGAAATTTCCATTAAAAGCCATCACACAAGAAATGCAACCGGAAAAAAGGTTCAAACTTGTAATTGTGTTAGGTATATAACTGGTTATACTTTTCATCTTAATTGAATTTATCAGGCTTCTGTTTTAGGAAGTCTGGCTATTAATGTTTTGTTACCTCTTACGTTTTGCTTCATCTTAACAAAAATCTCAGAATCCAAAGGCAAGAAGAGGTCCACACGAGAACCGAATTTAATAAAGCCCAAATGATCATTTACTTTACATTCATGACCTTCCATTGCGTAAGTAACAATGCGACGAGCCAACGCTCCAGCAATCTGACGAACCAAGATCCTTGTTTTAGAAGGAGTCTCTATCACAACCGTAGCTCGTTCATTCTCTGTACTTGATTTTGGAAGATTGGCAGCCATAAAACGACCGTCATTATGCGTATAATAAACCACCTTTCCATGTGTAGGATACCAGTTTGCATGAACATTGAAAACGCTCATAAAAATAGAAACCTGAATTCGTTTTTCATTTAAGAATTCGTCTTCAACAGTAGGTTCAATAACTACAATCTTTCCGTCAGCAGGAGCAACAATCATTCCCTCCTCAAAACCAACAAATTGTCTATTTGGACTTCTGAAGAAATTTACGAAAAACAAAAAGACTAAAACACTGAATCCCATCAAAGATTTAGCTAAAAAAGGGCACTCTTTGTTCAAAAAAATGTATATTAAAACATCCATCATCAGCATGACTGCGAAGACAGACATCAAGATTCCCTTACCTTCCTTATGTATTGTCATTTAGTTAAAAATTTTTCTGCACAAAGTTAATAAATATGGCACTAACATACAAGCGTTATTTTTTAACATTTGTTCCCATTAGTATTTATCGAAGCACATAGAAAAGAAAAGCAGATGCAACTGGTGCTGCCAACAATGCACTATCAAAACGATCCAACACACCTCCATGTCCTGGCATAATGGCACCTGAGTCTTTTACATTAAGTGTTCTCTTAAACAAAGATTCAACAAGGTCGCCCAAGGTTCCGAATATGAAAACAACGGTTGAAAGCCCTAGCCATTGCCAAAGATTTAGTAAAGCTGCATCCTCTGACTGAACATATTGGAAGAAAATGAATCCAACCAACAATGCAAAGACAAATCCTCCGAACAGGCCTTCCCAAGTTTTTTTTGGAGATACACGCTCAAACATTTTATGTTTCCCGAAACACATTCCAGTAAGATAAGCACCTGTATCAGAAGCCCAAATCATACAGAAGAATGCTAATAAAAAAATGGGATGTCCCTTTTCTATTAACGCCATTGCACACAGAGGCAAAGCAATATAAAAATGGCCCATCAACGATAATGATATATTCTTAATTGGATTGTTTTTTTTGCGGAACAATTCAAGAATAAAGATTGCAGAGGCACTTAACACATACAAACCATAGCCCTCTTTTACCTCAAAGAAGATGTCTAAGAACACTGACATGAACAGAAACAGACCTCCTAAAATAGAAATCCATTTATCCAAATCAACCTCTTGCATTTTAGTTACCAGAGAATAGAATTCTCTTAACCCCAAGAATGTAATTACCAAAAACAACCCACCAAAAAAATATGGAGGAATCATGATTGCAGCAATCATTAACGCAACGAATACTGCACCAGACAACGACCTTATTAATATATTCTTAAACAAAACTTCTATATTTTAGTTACACAATCAATATTCTTTTATATTCTGCGAAAATACAACATTTTGCAATATCACAAACCTAGTATCAATGCAAATTCCATAATTTATTCGCTTTCGTCTTTCTTTGAAGAAGACTCCCCGCTTTCATTTGGAGGAGGTAGAGAAGCGCCACTTTCATCAAAAGGTGGTGGAGGAGTCTGATTTTCATCTTCTTGAGGTTTCATTTCTCCTACGGAAGCTGGTTTATCAGCCTCAGAATTCGAATTCTCAGATGACATATCAGGTTCATCCTGTTTTTGTTCTCTAACTTCACGTCTCTTGGAAAGAGCATCTATCAATGAGTCACGCGAGGCATCGTTCTGCTGATCATCTATCATTTGAAGCATCACATCGAAACTATCAGCACTCACAGCAGCAGTATCACCGAAGAGACGAAGCTTCAGTTTATCCAAAGAATCAGCCAACATCAGCATATCCTCAGTGGTTGAATCTGGCTGTTCAAGCAATGAGTCATAAACAGAAGCATCCAACTCTTCAATCACCTTTCGTCGATTCATCGTATAGAACTTGATATCTCCAAGTGAAGCCTTCTCCATGTTAGAAGGCTTATACTTTGCATAGATAAACTTCTGTTTTCTCTTTCTATATTTTATTTTAATTTCTCCAGTTGCCAAATATTCCAAATTTAAGTCCGTTATAACAGAATCCAAATATTCTTCAACAGGATAATCTGGCAAAATAGCACCCACAGAATCAACCACTTCATTGAAATCAACTCTTCTATATTTTGTATTACCTACCAAATCCATCACATTTTTTGCCACTAAACGGGTTGAGTCAACAATATCATAGAATTTTCTGAGATGGAAATAACGTTGATGGAAATAATACAAAAAGAAATCATATTCATAAATAAAAAGGAATTTATTTCTTTTATAATGAACTTCATTCTTATATCGACAGTTTGGAATCTGGATCTTACGTACAATGATACCTTTCTCTCCTTTTTCCTTTTCTGCCGCCTTCAAATCTTCAAGGTTCTGCATCTCAGCTTCGACCTCGGCCATCTGTTGAGCCAACATCGCACTGTCGACCTCAATGGTCAAATCTTCGATTTCAACTTTAGAAAGGCTGTCTGCCTCTACCTCAATGTCCATATCTTCAGAGCTGCCATTTACAGAATCTTCATCGTTCGCATCAATCGAAGGAGAATCTGCATTTTCAAGTCTTCCTTCTGCCAATATAGCCTTTCTTTTAGCACGTTCTTTTTCTTTTTTCTTAAGCTCGCGCATTTCTTTTTTTGACAGTTTCTTTTCTTTGTTTGGTTTTTCTGTTCCTGTGCTATCTGACAAAGACTCTTCCTCTTCATTAGAATCTTCCATTAACTTAGCTTTCCATTCTGCCTCAGCTTCATCTATAGAATCCTCTTTAAATGCTTTTTCATAACGTTCACGAAGACGTTGTTCCTCGTCGTCAGCTTCTTTTTGGCGCTTTTGTTGCTTAAATTTATTTTTGACCCTTTTCTCTGCGATTTTGCGTGCTCTTTTCTCTGCCTTTTCTCGTTGTTTTTCCAGTTCCTTCTGTTTCTCAGACTCTTCCATACGCTGGTTTCCTCGGATAGCACGTTCTTCCGCAGCAGCTCGCATTTTTTCTATTGTTTCTTCTTGTTTAACACGAGCCTCCTCTCGTTGCTCTTGAGCAGCGATTTCCCTCTCCATTCTCTCTTTTTCGCGTTGAAACTTTTCTTCTTTTTTCTGTCGTTCACGTTCACGCTCCTGGATTTTCTTCTCACGTTCTTCTTCTCTTCTCTTAATTTCAATAGAATCTTTTCTTTCCTTCAGTTCACGCTTACGCTCACGTTCAAGCATTTCTCTCTCTCTTTGTCTTTCACGTTGGAGAATCTTTCGTTGTTGTTCTTTTTCCAAACGCTCACGCTCTCGCTCTCGTAATTTTTCACGGAAGGCTCTTCGTCTCTCCTCCCTGATACGCATAGCCTCTCTTCGCTTAGCTTCATTCGCTTTTTTCTGCAAACTAGTTTCGCGTTCGCGTTCGCGTTTTTGTATCTGAAGTTCCTTCTTTCTTTGTTTTATCTGAAATTCCCTCTCTTTTTTTTCTCTTTCAAGAGCTTTACGTTCTTCTTTTCGTTGACGTTCTCTCAACTTTTTTTCCCTTGCCCTTTCTTTCTTGGCTGCACGTTCCAAAGCTATCTCTTCCTGTTTCTGGCGCCAACGTTCCTTTTCTTGATCTCTTTTCTGTCGATCACGCTCGAGCTGAGCCTCTCGTTCACGTTTCTGCTCTTCAATTTTCTCTTGAGCTTCTCGTTGACGTTGTTCTTTTTGTAAACGTTCACGCTCAAGAGCAAGACGACGCTCCTCTGCTACCTTTTCGGCACGAGCTTTCTGTTCTGCTTTTATACGTTCTTCTTCGGATGCATATTGAGGTTCAGGCTCTTTTTCTTCTGGTTTTATAGCAGCTTTACGTTCTTGACGTTGACGGTCTAGGGTTGTCTGAAGAGCAGCTTTACGGCGAGCTTCTTCTTTGCGTTTTTGCTCTCTTTTAAAAGCTTCTTTCTCTTCTGCTGACTTTGGATTTGTATTGTTCTGTTGCTTCTGAGTATTGGACGAGGCTCCTGAATTGTCAGAACCCGCCAAGACATCAGCACTGGTCACGAAGACCATCATCAGCAATATGAACAAAAAACGTATCAATTCTTTTTAAAATCTTTTATTTCAGATTCAACAAAAGGGTTACACATCAAAAAATATCTCAGTATGGTTCTCTCTATACAAGTTTCAATCTCATAATACCTGTTTTTCATGGAAAATGAGTTTTCAAATGCAAGTTATGCAACAAACCATATTCTTTGCAATTTAGCAAATACAAATATAAGTCATTTTAGAAAAAATACGTTAAAGAAATGACTTTTTATGAATTAAATGACTAGAAGGAGGTTTTGTACTTTTTAATATCAGAACGGTACTCATCAGATTTCATAGCTGTTACCTTATCCATCAATGCCCAAAAACGAGGTCCATGGTTCATCTCTTTCGTATGGCATAGTTCATGTAGGAGAACATAATCAATCAAATAAGGTGGTAGGGTCATCAAAAAATAGGAAAGGTTGATGTTTCCAAGTGAAGAACAGCTTCCCCATCTTGTTTTGCTCGAACGGATAGTTACACCTGAGAATTTAAATCCAAACTTTTCTGCCAGGCTGCGCAGGCGATGAGGTAGTATTCTCTGAGCCTCCATTCGCATGGCTTTTTCTATTCCCATACGAATCACATCTTGCGATGATTCCAAATCAAGGTTAATTGCATCAGGATAAGCAATTGTCAACACTCCTCCTGAAAGGGAGAACTTAAATACAGACGACAATCCTTTTTGTATTTTTACTCGAAAAGTAAGAGTTGAAAATTCTGTGGAGTCATCAAACTTAGTAACAACCGTTTTTTTGACTTTATTTCGATGAGATAAAATCCAATCGTATTTTGATCGAAAGAAATCCAGACTTTCATCTTCAGACTGACGATAAGGTATAGTAAGTACAACACCTGCATCACCAGTAATTCGAATAGAAGTTCTTTTCGCTTTTTTACTTCTTACTATTCGAATTCTTCCTAGAACTTCATCATCATAATAATATTCTTTCAACATTTCATCCTTAATTTTGATTTTAATCTCAGATTTACGAACACAAAAGTAATCTCAAAAGTAAAATCAAACACTTTTAAATAGAGCTGGATTCAAGCGGACAATGCAACCTCATTTAAATCCAAGTTTGTCAATTGTTTAAATTTTTGTAAAGGAGTCATATACCCTAATCTTTTCCTCGGTCTCGAGTTTAAGATGTTTT
>JALNVE010000090.1 GCA_023227695.1 Paludibacteraceae bacterium | reverse complement strand
TTTCCGAACACAGTTCAGGGGCGTGGCAGACGTGAAGTTTTTCATGTACAGGCTTGCCAAACTTTATTCTTGAATCTGGGGATTCTTGTCCTTGTACCAACCCCACCTATCCGCTGATCCGATATTTGTGAATCAACGAAATGTATCTCGCTCGGGCGGTCTCCCTGTGGACGGAACGCCCGCTAAGAAGTTCGTACAAATACATGTTCTCACCAAACGTCAGATTAGCGAACCCATTTTTCCTGATTTTAGTTGACTTAAAATAAAATAATTCGCGTTAATTCGTGGCTTAAAACTGTCTACAAACTTTTTCTCTTGATCCGATATTTGTGAGGTATAAAAAATGAGCATCGTTGTTCCCACAAGGATGCTCATGAATATTAATCACATAAAACGAACTGAAATATTTTGTCTTTAATCATAAAATCTTAACTACATTTATTTTATAACAATTACTGTACCAATCTAGTTGGTTCGTTTTGTGTTTTAAGGCATGGTTTTGTGAGATTTTTGTTTTTTTATTGCAAAAAATAAATTTGTTTTATTTTGTTCAATTCGTAGCATAAAATAATTTGTGGTTAAAAAACTGTCCATGCACTTTTCTTCTTGATCCATTTTTTTTATCATATAATGCTTTCTTTCGTTGTTTAGACACCTTTTGAAATTGGCTAAAAAGTTGACTTTGCAAAAGAAAAGCGTAGAGAAGCCATTTTTTCTTCGTAATTTTGCAGAAATTTTATTTTTTATGATTTCAGTAGATGGATTGACGGTTGAGTTCGGAGGAACAACCTTGTTTGAGAACATATCGTTTCAGGTAAACGAAAAGGACAGAATAGCCCTTATGGGTAAAAACGGGGCGGGTAAATCAACCCTCCTGAAAATTTTAGCTGGTGAAAGACAACCCAATCGAGGTTCAGTGTCTGCTCCTAAAGGCACCGTTATAGCTTATTTGCCACAGCATCTGATGACGGAAGACCACCGTACAGTTTTTGAAGAGGCTTCTCTCGCATTCAAAGAGCTCTTTGAAATGGAGAATGAGATTGAACGTATGAATAAAGAACTCGCTGAACGTACCGATTACGAAAGCGACAGTTATATGGAACTGATTGAAAAAGTTTCTACTTTAAGCGAAAAGTTTTATTCCATTGAGGAGACCAATTACGAGGCTGACGTAGAAAAGATACTTCTTGGTCTTGGTTTCCAGCGAGATGATTTCAATAAACCAACAAATCAGTTCAGTGGAGGTTGGCGTATGCGTATTGAGTTGGCAAAACTACTTCTGCGCAAACCTGATGTTCTGTTGCTCGATGAGCCTACCAACCACTTGGATATTGAGTCTATTCAATGGCTTGAAGATTTTTTGATTGAAAGTGCAAAGTCTGTGATAGTCATTTCGCACGACCGTGCATTTGTAGATAACATCACGACCCGAACTATTGAGGTGACAATGGGCCGTATTTATGATTATAAGGTCAATTATTCAAAATATTTGGAGCTTAGAAAAGAGCGTCGCGAGCAGCAACAAAAGGCCTACGAAGAGCAACAAAAGATGATTGCTGATACGAAAGACTTTATCGAACGCTTCAAGGGAACCTATTCAAAGACTTTGCAAGTTCAATCACGTGTCAAAATGCTTGAAAAGCTTGAAATAATAGAGGTCGATGAGGAGGATACTTCTGCTTTAAGATTGAAGTTTCCGCCATCTCCACGTTCTGGTAGTTATCCTGTCATTTCTGATAATGTATCAAAGTCGTACGGCGACCATTTGGTTTTTGAAAATGCATCGTTTACGATTGAAAGAGGTGATAAAGTTGCTTTTGTCGGAAAGAACGGTGAGGGTAAATCAACCATGGTGAAGTGTATCATGAGCGAGATTGAGCACGGAGGCGTGTTGACTTTAGGCCATAATGTCCAAATTGGTTATTTTGCACAGAATCAGGCTTCTATGTTGGATGGTGAGCTGACAGTTTTTCAGACAATTGATGATGTGGCTAAGGGCGATATAAGAAATAAAATAAAGGATCTGCTCGGTGCATTCATGTTTGGTGGTGAGAACTCAGAGAAAAAGGTAAAGGTACTTTCTGGTGGAGAACGTACTCGTTTGGCCATGATTAAACTTTTGTTGGAGCCTGTTAATCTATTGATCCTCGATGAGCCTACCAACCATTTGGATTTGAAGACGAAAGATATTCTGAAATCAGCTTTGAAGGATTTTGACGGAACTTTGATCGTTGTATCTCATGACCGTGACTTCTTGGATGGTTTGGTTACAAAGGTTTATGAGTTTGGAAACAAACGTGTGACAGAACATTTGGATTCAATCTATGGCTTCTTGAAGAAAAAGAAGATGGAGAATCTTCGCGAGATAGAGCGAAAGAAATAGGGTAGAACCAACGCATTAAAAAAGCGTCATCTGTAATAATACGGATGACGCTTTTTTTGTGAATTACTCATAGTTTATCTTGTAACGTTTTAATCAAGAAACGCTAAAAGAGAAACAAAAAGTAATTATTTGTAAAACTCATAAACCGGCAACATGACAGCCAACGTTACGGCCACCATCTGGTTGTTGGAACGTTGGTAAAGCTCCGTTTTTGAGTTAGGACAGATGTCGCCAAAACCGAATGTATATCTGCCTTCTAGGATGGTACGTGTTTTCCATATAGGAAACTCAATGCCGGCTCCGATTGAGAGTCCGTAGTCAGCCTTATGGTAACTTGGATCTTTTTCGATTCGAGGATCTTTCAAAACACCCACCTGAAATGTGTTTTCATCGATAGGTCTATTAGTCTGTACATCTCCTACATTAAGAAGGTATCCGAATTTAGGACCCATATTAAAGAAATATCTGAACTTGTTTCCAAAATAGATGTGTGCAAGTAGAGGTATTTCAAGATAGCCTAAGCTTCTTTCAATTGTCAGACCTTCTACATTGACGCCGTTGTTAAGATAATTCACGTCTCTGAATTTCTCTTTCCATCCGCCTTCAACATAGTTGGCTTCAAGTTGAATACCGAAGTGTTTCTGAGCAATGTATCTACAACTGACACCAGCCTTAATTCCTTGACGCATGCTCATTGTTCCGAGGTATCTGCTGTTGGCGTTTTTGTCGTTGTGAAGAAAACTTATTTTACCAAAGTTGACACCGCCGTTAATTCCGACTTGAATCTCCTGCTTGAATTGGTTACGCTTTTGCGCCGAAACCGTGCAGAAAAGGGATATGAAGATAAAAAATAATATTTTACGCATTTCTTTTGTTATTCGAAACTTACAGCGGTAAGTCCAGTTTTAGGATCGTGTTTTGTTAAATAGATGGAACCGTTATAATAACCGCCATTGACGCTTATCTTTTTGAATTTGAGTCCAACCTGAAGAGATTTGTATTTTACATCTGCCATCCTTTCCTGAAAGTCCCGTCCAAAGCTTGATACGGCGTCAGAGAAGTACATCATCAGGTCGTAACCCAATAAACCATATTGTGGTTGAATGTTCTCTGGCTCATTGCCAAACATCTTTCTGAAGGATTTGATGAAAGTAAGAACTTCCTTGTCGTTGAAGTTGATGTAGAATGTGTTCGGAATATAGGTGTTTACTCTGAATAAGTCTTTGTAAATGCTTTGATATCCTAACCATTCTGGGAATCCAACGATGCTCACTGTTTTCTTGTCGCCCATCATGTTGATGACCGGCAAAATTTGGTTAAGAGCAACTTGGTTCGTGGTAAGGGGTATTACAACATTCTCTTCTTTATCGGAAAGCTCCTTCTTCATTGATTCTATTCCTGCATATTCCAACGTTTTGTATTTGAGCTTGCGGGCATCCAACATCTTTATAAGTGTGTCTTTCAATTCTGCTTTTGTATTGTAGCTTTCGTTTTTGAAACTTACAATAACGATATTTGAACCTTTGAATGTCTCGATAATTGATTTAGCCGTCAAGTAGTTGTGCTGATCTTGAGGTGTGTTGATCTGGAATATGTTGCGGTTTTCGATTGTCTCCTCAGATTTAGAGGAGAATGGAATAATCAACTTAATGTTGTTGTTCTTAGAGAAATCCGCAATCACTTTGATCTGAGCTGCATAAGCAGGACCGATGATGAAATCCATGTTTTTCAACTCAGGGGCAATCAACATGTGTTTGGCGTCTGCCTCAGTGTTGCCTGAATCATAGATGTGAAGGTTGACAGACAAGCCTCTCTTCTTCAAACTGTCTACAGCAACAAGCATACCTTGGTATAACTCTACGAATTTATCGGTTTTGCCGTCCAATGTCGTTTTTGCTGCTATCTCTTCGAAATTGAATGGTAACGCCAATGCAACATTTACTTCAGCCTTAGGATTGGTCTCTTTTGTCAACCTTGTACTTGCTGTTGGGATGATAAGAACTCGACCAGCAAGTAAATCATATTTTGCACCTTGATTTATTTTATCCAAGTCGTACATTGTGATTCCATATTTTTGGCTGATGCTGAAGAATGTCTCTTCTTTCTCAACTTTGTGGAATGTACAGCCGTTGTCTTGTGCTTTCTCTCCTTCGTTATCAACATCTTGTACGATTAAAAGAACTCGACCTTCATTCAAATCCTTTTCTACATCAGAGTTATTCTTGATAATGTCTTCGTTGCTGATTCCATATCTCTTAGCAATGCTGAATAATGTTTCGCCTTTTTGTACAATGTGAGTTCCGTAATGCTTCTCAACAGAAGCTGTTTCTGATGTTTCCACCTGTACAGGAGGAATGGTCAAAACCATGTTCTTCTTCAATTTCTTGTCTGCACCAGGATTGAGTTTTACAATCTCCTCTGGAGTTACGTTGTAGTCTTGACTAATGCTGAACAATGTCTCCTTCTTCTTGACCTTGTGTATTCTGTAAATTACCTTGTCCGATTCGCTTGCAGATGGAGAGTTTGATGCAGCAGGTATTGTAAGTACTCGTCCTACAACTAACTCTAGGTCAACGCCTGGGTTAAGTTTGATGACCTCCTCTTTGCTTACTCCGTATTGTTGACAGATGCTGAAAAGTGTCTCTTTCTTTTGAACTTTGTGAGCTCTGTTGATTTTGTTGCTGCTTGGAGCTAAAACCGTTTGGTTAGTATCACCAGGAATAGTAAGGGTCTTGCCTTCTTCTAGTTCTTGGCCAACACCAGGGTTTAGCTTGATGACATCCTCTTGGCTTACATTGTATTGCTGACAAATGCTGAAAAGCGTCTCTTTCTTTTGAACTTTATGAGTTCTGTAAAGAGTTTTCCTTTTCTCTGGTACAACAGGAGCGGCGGTTGGTTTTGTCTCAGCCACTACAGCCGTATTTTTGTGAACCGGTGGAATGATAAATGTCTTTCCTGTCTTAACACCATCTTTTGCATCTGGGTTCAGACGGATGATTTCCTCGGTAGAAACTCCGTAAGCTCGACTTATGCTTGATAATGTTTCTTCTTGTTTTACGACATGAGAAGTGTATCCTGGTTTTGTCTCCTTTTTGATCGGAGCTTTGTCTGATGATGTTATCTTGTTTGCCTCTTTCTTGGTATTGGATGTCTGAGCTAATTTGGGTATTTTTATTTCAGAGCCTACCTTCAAACCTTCCGACTTTAAAGTAGGGTTCAAATTGTAAAGTTCTTCAGATGTGGTGTTGTATTTGTTCTTTAGAGAATAGACAGTTTCGCCTTTTGCAACTTTATGGAATGTGTATTCATCATGAACAGGTATAAGAATGACAGACCCTTTTGTCAATCCTTTCTCTGAGCCAGGATTAGCAGCTTTGATTTGAGACTCTGTTACGTGGAATTTCTTTGAGACAGAGTAAAAACCTTCGCTTGTCTGGACAGGGTATTCGTAGTATTTCTTTCCTTCAACGATTTTAACCTTGTAGTTCGAATCTTGAGCCATTGCATTTAATGCAAAAACCAATGAAAAAGATAATGCTACGCTAATGAAATATTTTTTCATCATATATCAAATTTTCTGTATTTATCAACTTGAAAATCAATGAGATTATCTTTAGCCTGACCCCGAAAATCCATCTACTTTTTTTCATAAAGAAACGGATTTTCATTGTTTAGCCAAATAACATGCGAATTTAAGAAAAACTACTATAAATATGAAGTTGACATGTGTAAAATATTGTAAATGGTTGGATGAACTTTTTTGTTGCTTGGGATTCTTTTATTTCTTTGTTTTAAATGATTTGATTCTCAAAGTTGTTGTTTCTTTTCTTGTTTGGAAGTAAGTTTGTAATGCCAAAAGCGGATCTCTGCTTTTCATCAAAAAAGTCAAATTTTAAATAAACATAAAGTTGGAAAAGGTAGCAAAACAACTGACAGACTTGATAGGGAATACGCCCTTGATGGAATTGTCTCATTTTGAAAAGAATAAAGGTTTGCAGGCTCGTGTCGTAGCTAAGTTGGAGTATTTCAATCCGGCTGGCAGTGCCAAAGACCGTGTGGCAGCAGCCATGATTGAGGATGCTGAGAAGAAGGGCTTGCTCAAACCGGGCGGAACCATCATCGAACCGACAAGTGGAAATACGGGTGTTGGCTTGGCATTTGTCTCTTCCGTAAAGGGTTACAAGTTGATTTTGACGATGCCTGAGACGATGAGCCTTGAACGTCGTAAGTTATTGAAGGCCTTGGGTGCTAAGTTGGAGTTGACTCCAGGTGCCGAGGGTATGGCCGGTGCCATCAAAAAGGCTGAGGCTTTGAAGAAGAAAATACCGGGTTCGGTTATTCTTCAACAGTTCGAGAATCCTGCCAATCCTGGTATTCACCGTAAGACAACAGGTGAGGAGATTTGGCGCGACTTGGATGGTAAAGTAGATATCTTTGTTGCTGGTGTTGGTACGGGTGGAACAATTACAGGAGTGGCCGAGGCATTGAAAGCTCACAATCCGAATGTTCAGGTGGTTGGTGTTGAACCTGCTGGATCTGCCGTTCTTTCCGCCGGACAACCAGGTTCTCATAAACTTCAGGGTATTGGTGCAGGCTTCATCCCTGTTATCTATAATAAAAATGTTGTGGATGAGATAATTCCTATTAAGGATAACGATGCCATTCGTACGGGTCGTGAACTCTCTTCGATGGAGGGCCTTTTGGTCGGAATAACATCTGGTGCGGCTGTTTTTGCTGCTTATCAGTTGGCTCTTCGTCCAGAAAATAAGGGCAAGACAATTGTAGCATTGTTGCCTGATACGGGTGAGCGTTACTTGTCTTCAGAACTTTACGATTACGAAAACTATCCTTTGTGATTATCCTCTGATTTGTAATTCGATATAAGGCCATGTCTGAGTCCGAAAGCTTGTTTCATTGGTGAGCTTGGTTCCCAATTCTTCAGTTTTAACCAGAACCAAAGTTTTGAAAACATAGGTGCCATTATTACGATGAAGATGGCGTTGAATGATTGAAAATAGCTAGTAGGCATCATCCAACCAAAGATATTTCGGTTGGTCTGCTCTTCTGCGAAATAGATGAGCGAAGCTCCTGCCTGTTCGAAGGCAGCCCAGAAAAAGATGACGAAGAAGGCTATGATGTAGATGACCCAAATATGTTTCCGTTCGCTTTTTGTCAATGATTTATCTGTGATGATGAAAATTGGCACGGAGATACATGCACTGAATATGCCAGCCCCGATAATGTCAGAACCTAACAGCATGAAGATGGCGAAGAGTGCAATTTCGCCCACGATGAAAAATAAAATTCTCTTAATGTCGGTCTTCTTTTCTTCTTTTGTTTCGTTCACCTCCTTTTTGCTCTCTGGTTTCATTCCAATTGGCAGTCTCTCAGGAGTGACGAGGTATTTGTTTTGGAATATTCTCAGAATCATGGTTCCGATAATCATACCGATGCAGGCTGCAAGAAATCCCCATCTGAAATCTTCTGGTTTACCAGTGTCGCCTAAAGTTCCGCAGATAAGAGGAGAGAAAAAGGCTCCGATGTTGATACCCATATAGAAAATAGTGAAAGCAGAGTCCTTCATGCCTGTTTGCTCTTCTTTGTATAGTTGTCCAACCATACTTGAAATGTTGGGTTTGAAGAATCCGTTTCCGAGAATTAACATCGTAAGACCTGCGATCAGAAAAGAAATGGCGAGTGATTGCTCTCTAAAGAACGTAGCACTGAGGAATAAAAGAAATTGTCCGATACTCATCATGACACCTCCCACAAAGATAGAACGACGGTTGCCCCAATATCTGTCGGCAATGTAACCGCCGATAAGGGGCGTGAGGTAGACGAAACCTGTGTAGCTTCCGTAGATGTTGGAGGCCAAATCTTTATTGAAAAGTAGTGCTTGGATTAGGTAGAGCGTGAAGATAGCTCTCATTCCGTAGTAACTGAATCGTTCCCACATCTCGGTGACGAACAACAGATAAAGTCCTTTTGGATGTTTTGTACTCATTTTTCTTAATTTTCTCTCTTGACGGCAAAATTACAAATATTTGTAAAGCAAACGAATTGTCAATAGTAAAATAATCGTTGTGAATAAAGATATTGGCTATTCCGTATTCATAAAAAAATCTTTGTGTTAGGTATTAAAATAGAAAAATGCTAGTGATGTTTTGTTTGTTTTGCTTGAATGAAAAAATATCTGTGGCTGTTATTCAGAGAGTTTTTTATACCTGCGCATTGCAAGTTTTAGTCTGTATTTAAAGGTGCGTATTGCAAGTTATTTTGATGTTTTATACCTGCGCATTGTAAGAGATTATGTTATCTTTATACCTGCGCATTGCAAGTTTTAGTTTGTATTTAAAGGTGCGCATTGTAAGTTATTTTGATATTTTATACCTGCGTATTATAAGAATATTTTTTATTAAATGCTTGTAAATGTGTTTTTTAATTATGATATTTGTGAAGAATTTAAAATTGATGAGCTTATGATATCATTTAAAAGGAAAATTTATCAACGTTTGCTTGATTGGAAAGCAGAGGGAGGCCAGACGGCATTGCTTATTGAAGGAGCACGCCGAATTGGCAAATCTACTATTGCTGAAATTTTTGGAAAGACTGAGTATAAAAGCTATATCTTGGTTGATTTCGATAAAACAAGTCAAGCCGTAAAGGATGCATTCTCTGATTATCTGAACGATTTGGATTCCTTCTTCATGATTCTATCTTCTCTGTATAATGTAAAACTATACAAACGAGAATCTCTTATCATTTTTGATGAAATCCAGAATTTTCCTAAGGCTCGTGAGGCTGTCAAATATTTAGTCAGTGATGGTCGATACGACTTTATCGAGACTGGCTCTTTGATTTCTATCAGAGAGAATGTTCGCAATATCACTATTCCGTCAGAAGAGGAGTCGATCAAAATGTATCCAATGGATTTCTGTGAATTTTGTGAAGCGTTGGACGAAGGTCAGTTGGTTGAATACATCAGACATTGCTTCGAATCCCAGACTCCACTTGATGACACTCTTCATTCGAAAGCAATGATGTTGTTGCGTCAATATATGCTGGTTGGTGGCATGCCAAAGTGTGTGGCAACCTACATTCAGAAAAACCGTGATTTTAAGTCGGTGGATAAAGAAAAAAGAAACATTCTGAATCTTTACCGGAATGACATCATGAAGATTGATGCAAAATACCGTTCTCGTGTTTTGGCTATTTTCGACCAGATTCCAAGTCTTTTGGCAAGGTAGGATAAACGAGTTGTGTTACGTGAGTTGGAGTTTGGCTCCTCTTTTTCCGTTTATGAAGATACTTTCTTTTGGCTGAAAGATTCCATGATTTCCAACGAATGTTTTAATTGCAGTGACCCTAATGTAGGCTTGTCAATCAATGAAGAGCGTACTTACATTAAGTGTTATATGGGAGATACGGGTCTACTTGTCAGTCATGCCTTCAATGAGAATGAACTTTCTGACGGTGAGTTGTTTCGTGAGATTCTTTTTAAGAAACTCTCTATCAATGAAGGTATGTTATTCGAAAATCTGGTGATGCAGATGTTGGTGGCTGCCGGTCACCGTCCGTTCTTTTACACACATTATAATAATATTCAACACCGTAATGATATAGAAATCGATTTCTTAATTTCAAACAAGAGTAAGCTTCATTACAAAGTTTATCCTTTGGAGGTGAAGTCTACAGATAGATATTCAACGGTTTCACTAACTAAGTTTAAGGAAAAGTTCAGACAGAAAATAGGTCAGTGTTACGTCATTCATCCTAAGAATTTGCAGAAAAAGGACGGTGTGGTATGTATCCCTGCCTATATGACTTTCTGTCTATGAATTCTCATAGGTGCGCATAGTAAGAGATCATGTTGTTTTTATACCTGCGCATTGCAAGTTATTATCCTATTTTATACCTGCGCATTGTAAGTTAAATTTATTCTAAATATAAGATAATTATTGTATTACATTTTTTTGATGTTCTTTGTAAATTATAAGTGGAAAATAATAGCTGGATTCAAGCGGACAATGCAACCTCATTTAAATCCAAGTTTGTCAATTGTTTAAATTTTTGTAAAGGAGTCATATACCCTAATCTTTTCCTCGGTCTCGAGTTTAAGATGTTT
>JALNVE010000089.1 GCA_023227695.1 Paludibacteraceae bacterium | reverse complement strand
TTTGACCTATAGAACATGTGCGATTTGTTAAAATAGTTCCTCAAAGTTTTGAATTGGTTTCAATCCGAGTATTCATCGGGCTTTGAGACATATTACAGCCTGCATTTTGACCTATACGCCTTTCTTTCTTAGTGAAGCCAATTCTTTTTTAGAAGAGTCTATAAATTCCACTTCTTCATCATCCGGATCGTATTCACTATTATTTTCCGTTAAAATCATGTGTTTACGTTTCATAAGTGAAAGCCGTAAAGAAAGAGATAGATAGCTGAGCATGTCAAAACAATCTTCAGAAGAGAAATTTTCTTTTAGACTCATAAAATATTCTCCTGCCTCCGTTTCCTCTAATTTGCCTTCTTCTATTGCATTTAAAAGCTCAACATCTTTGGCAATTGATTGTTTGAGCCATTTTGACACCATTTTCTCTCCAATCCAGAAAGTTATTTGAAGAAGAATCATGATGCTTAAAAAGGTGACAAACAAGACGACCAATAGGCTTTCTTTTCCTAACATGATATTGTAGGTGTAATGTAATGCAAAAGGAATGATGAGAGCGAGAATGTAGCATAGAAGAATTGGTCTGGAGTGATTTTGATTTCCGACAGCTCTTCCGCTGATTATAAGTAATAATGATGCCGAGATCGCAGTACAACCTATCTGAATAGTAGCGGTTGAGAGACTAAGGTATATGGTTTCTGCATCATGAAGTGTTATATTGTTAAAGTAGGTGTATGCAATGTTTTCGGTTAGAGCAAAACCGCCTCCAATTATTGTTCCTAAAACGGCAGACTCTGAGAGAAATGCTATTCTACTTTGCCATAACAGCACAACGATGAAGATGAGTTTTAGTGCCGCTGTACCCCATTCAGGTAGAGTTGTCTTTGTGAACATCAGAATGATGCATGCTAACATACCTGATAGGAATGCATATATTTGGTGTGATAATGATGTCGTAGAATATCCGTCAAGTGACTTAACCACTGTCAGATATAGAATAATAGGTAAGATAGCGATAAGATATGTCATAATAATATAGTTTAATGTGGTGACTCTTTGGCAAAAAACAAAGCAAAAGCAAATTAAACATAAGTGATTGTTAGTTAGATATGTTTTTGTCTTGCTCTTTGAAAGTAAAACGGCCAAAATCATTGATTATACTTGCCTCAAAACCTTCTATTAGATTAAATGATGCTTATAACAAAACTATTCAGCAAAAGGATAGAATTTAATTCTGCCAACTGGTGTTTCTTTTAATCATTCTTTATGTCAAACAATTTATAGAAACCAGTTATTTTAAAAACTTTGATGATTTTATCATTCATGTTGATTATTTGAATTTTTCCACCTTTTGCTGCAGAAGCTTTACGCAGTGCTAAGAATGCACGAAGACAGCAACTACTAATATATTCAAGCGCAGCGCAGTCAAGAATAATTTGTTTGTCCGCATTTTTTACTAACGGCTCCATTTCTTTCATGAATTCAGGGCCAGCTGCAGTGTCCAATCGTCCTTCAAGAGTTCCGATGATCCTGCCGTTTTCTTCTTTAACAATTAGTTTCATCATATGTTTTCTTCTTTAATTTTCTTAATTAGAGTCAATACATTTTGTCCGTCGGCTGTCCGTTCGTATTGGACATTGTCCATAATCTTGCGAACCAAGAAAATTCCTAGTCCACCAATTTCTCTGTCTTCAACGCTTAGTGTGGTATCTGCCTCTTTCACTTGGGTAGGGTCAAATGGCTTTCCTTTGTCTTTGATGACAAATTTTATAAACCCGTTCTCTTCGTTTACGTTGATGACAGCTTCGCCTTCTACACCATCAGGGTAAGCATAATCAATTACATTTACAATAGCTTCTTCTACTGCGAGATTTATTTCATCGAGTAAACCGTCTTTGATATGATTCTCTTTGCCTATTTGCTTAATGAAATCATGTAGACGCTCAAGCTCGGAAATGTCATTCTTTAAAACAATGCGATGTTCTATAGGCTTCATACCAATATTATTTTATGTAAGAAATAATTAAATCTGCAGCTTCTTCTTCTGTTTTGTTCGTCACATTGAGTACAAGGTTGTAGTTACGGGCATCGTAACGAGTGAACTTAGTGTAACGTAAGGTGTATTCCTCACGTCCATTGTCTAGCTCATCAATCTTCTTTGATGCTTCAGCAGAAGTTAAGCCTTGTCTCTTGACAAAGCGAGCCACACGTTTCTCTTTGTCGGCTGTAATGAAAATTTTAATTACATCTTTGTCGTTGCGGAAAACATAGTGAGCCAAACGACCTGCTATAACGCAAGATTCTTTAGCTATATTTTTCAAAATAGTACACTCTGCCTGAAAAAGATTTTCAGAAGTAAGAGTGTATTGGGTCTTTTCGGGAATATCAACTTCTTCTCTGGCTAAAAGAGAGTGAGCAAGACGCATCCAAATATCTTTTTTCAACTTGAACTCCTCTATATCTTCTATAGAAACTCCAAATTGTGCTTTTAATCCTTCTGCAACCGCGTTGTCGTAATATTTAATTCCTAGTTTTTCAGCAACAATACGTCCGATAGTTCTACCGCCAGAACCTGCTTCGCGGTTCACGGTAATGACAATTTTTTTATCTTTTTCCATATAATTTTTTTATTAAGTATTATTTCTCTAGTTTATTTTCTATTTCCATTATTAATTGGGCAAGGTTTCTGTTGATTTCATCCACTCCGAAAATCTCATCAAGAAGACCTTTTAACTCTTTCTTCGAACATTCCTTTTGAAGCAAGTGTACAAACGAAAAGTTTTGTAGTCCTATTGCCTAATTCATGATTTCTGACAAGCATTCTACTTTGGTCTATTACATGTCTCAGTGATTTTATGACTCCTTCTCGCAGCTTCACAAAGAGAGGCAAACGTTCATCATACTCTTCTATAATCTCTGACAATGCAAATCCATATTAAGTTTTTCACTCATAGCTTGTTCTTTCTTTCGTTGATCATGTCAAAAACACATCGGCAGCCTCTTCGTCGGTAAGATAATCCATATTCAGAAGCTATTTGATTTTATCAACAAAAACTACAATATGGTTTTTGCAAAAATGTTTGTAGAAAAACGAAATAGTTTCTCAATACCAAATCATAGTTTCTTGAGTCTTATCTGCCCATTTCCGTAAATATTAAAAATGTAAAATTTACGGTCTTTGCCCAAATGTAATAATTATTTTCGAGCTTTTTTTAATGACAGCCTTTGTTTTTTCATTATAAGTTAAGCTTTTTTCCTTGTTATAACTAGAGAAAGTAGGATAAATAGGATCATACCTAAATTCTTATTTGTCTGTTTTTTAGAAGGTAATGGCTTTTATAGCGCGATATAAGCATAGTTGAAATCACAATAAAGCTTTTTTTGATATTCATGAGTTATGGTTTCTGTTTTAGATGTTATTGGTTAGTTTTTTGTATGCCTTCAAATATTTGTTGAGGCGGTCAAAATCAATCTGAGTCATAGGATAATTCAAGCGGGTGATATCCATATTGTCTTGGAGGTCTGCTATCTTCACCTCTTTGCTTATCTTGTTCTGACTGGCTCTTTGTATATATTGCATGTAATCCTCGTCTTTGAGCTTCGTAACTGCCAGTACGGCATCTACTAGATAGGAAGGAAACCCTTTTTTTAGCAGATAGTCTGCTGTTACATCCGTGTCTTCAATCGTGTCGTGTAGCAAAGCTACAATTCGGGCATCCTCCGATTTGCATCTCTTTGAAACCCTAATGGGATGTTCTATGTAGGGCTCTCCTGATTTGTCTGTCTGACCATTGTGGGTCTTCGTGGCTATGTTGAGAGCCAGTTTTAATAAGTTTTCTTCTGTCAACATAGTTTTATGTTTTTTCTAACATCGTGAGGTTGTCACTCTGTTCGTTATCACTTGCAAATGAAAGTACATCTTCGAGCATTTCGCTGAAAAGTCCTTTTATTTAAGATCTTCAATGACGTTTTTATTCTTTGTCTAGGTCTTCCAATATTTTATTTACTTCGCTCTCTGTTCCGTAAAGTTTTTCTTTGCAGAATTTGATGAGCTCGGTTGCTCTTTTTGCTTTGGCTGCCAGATCGTCAATTTCCAATTGATTCTCTTCCAAGTCTTTTATGATAGACTCTAATTCCAAAATGGAATCTTTGTATGTGCTTTCTTTTTTTGCCATATCTGTTATTTATTTAATTATACTTTCTTTTTTGCCGTCTATGAATACAGAGGTGATTAGGTCGCCTGATTTCAACTCGGCTTGACTCTTTACTGCTTTTCCGTCTTTTAAAGTAAGAGTATATCCTTTCTTCAGGATATAATCAGGAGAGAGAAACTGAACGGATTTTTCATGCATGGCCAATTCGTGTTTCTCTTCTGAGAACTGATTTTTAACGGCTGTTTTAAACTGATCTCTTTTTACGTTTAACTCCTGCTTTTGTTTCATCATAAGCAGTGAAATGATGTGTAGAAAGTTGCTTTGACTTCTCTCTACTGCTTGTTTCTCTTCCTTCAAAAGAAGGCTGAGGCGTTGAGAAACCTTTAGGCTCGAATCTTTCAACTCTTGCTTTTGTTTCATCAGCAGTAGAGAAACCACGTGTTTGAAGTTGATCTGATCTCGTTCAATGGTTTGCTCTTCCTCTTTGAGGAGTAGATTGATGCGTTGTGAAAAGTTGACGGCTCCTTCTTTTAACCGTTTGCGGGCCATCTCCAGGTTATCGCTGATCTGCTGTTTCATCGTCTCTTCGAGGTCGAGTAGGTGATTGGCAGTCTCATCCATCTGGTCAATGATGAAGGCGGCAACGGCGGTTGGTGTTTTGCAACGGATATTGGCTACCATATCTACAACAGATTGGTCTCTGTCGTGACCGATGCCGGTGATGATAGGCAATGGGAACTGAGCGCAGGAGGCGGCCAACTCATATTCGTCGTAGGCCAGCAGGTCGGTGGTCGAGCCTCCTCCTCTGATGATTGCCACGGCGTCATATTTTTCGTGGATTTCGTAAACCGTATCCAATGCTTCAATGATGGATTCGGCGGCTCCGTCGCCCTGCATGATGGCAGGGAATAATCTTGTCTTGAATTTGAACCCCGATTTGTTGTTCTGTAGTTGATCGATGAAATCTCCGTAGCCGGCGGCAGTGGAGGAGGTGATGATGGCGATTCGGTTCAAGGGCATTGGCAGCTCAAGACTTTGGTTCATGTCCCAAATTCCGTCGTCATGCAGTTGTTTAATGGTCTCCAAACGTTTTTTGGCCAGATCGCCCAATGTAAAGGTAGGCTCAATATCGCGTATGGTGCAGTTGAATCCGTAAACTTCGTGGAAACTGACGGAGACCTGAACCATGAGCTTCATACCCGGTTTCAACTCTTGACCCGTCTCTTTGACGAAATAAGGTTTCAATATCTTGTAGGTGTCCGCCCAAATGGAGGCTCTTGATTTGGCCACGATCAGTTTGCCGGAAGAGTCTTTCTCTATCAGTTCAAGATAGCAATGGCCGTTGGCATTTTCGCGAATTTCGCTTATCTCCGCACGGATCCAATAGGCATCACTGAAGGTGTTGGCAATCTCTTTGCGGACCGTCAACAGCAACTCACATAATGTTATGGATTCGTTTTCCATTGCTTACTTATTTTAACGAGTCAAAATTTAATGTTTCTTCGTTGCAGAGGACCCTGAAGAGGTAGGATGCTCAAAATTCGATTCAAAATCTTGCTCAAAAAATTATAAAAAATCATTTTAATAAAATTTATAACAGGACATTTTAACTTCAAATATCTGTGAGTTTACGAACCGAAATTCGAGCGATTCGCCGCGACAGGACCCTGAAGGGGTCCCATGTTTGTAGCATGTTTTGACCCCATGAAGCACCGACCCTGAAGGGGTCGAATAGTCAGAGGAGATGCAGATGAATCAATTTGTACCATTCATTTGATTTGATCGACGATTAACACGTGAATTCCAAGCCTTGTTTGCGCTGGAACATGCGACCCCTTCAGGGTCGGGGTTAACCACTCAACCTTTTACTACAAATATTCGACCACCTTCGGGGTCGACTGCAGCACATCAATGAAGGGCATCTCGTTTTGGAACACTAAAGATAGAGATTTTCCGAACCATCTTTTGAACAACCTAACTTTTCTTTTAGAACTCTTCTTTTTCTTTTTTTAGCCACTTTTTTGCCTTCTTCAAGGTCTTTGAATCGGCTATCACGCCACCGCCAAGCAATCGTTCGCCAATGTAGAATGCGGCAGATTGACCGGGTGTTACGGCTGAAACTGGTTCGTCAAAACGTACAATCAAATATTCATCATCCACAAATTCAATTTTTGCCCGTTGACTATGCGATTTGTATCTTATCTGTGTTTCGATGACATGGTCTGGATTTTCAAAGTCGGCCCGATTGATAATCTGGTAGTTTTCTACCAGCATCTCTTTGGTCTCCAACATCGATTTGTCTCCAAGCATCACCGTGTTTTTTTTCGGATTTATTTTTGTGACATAGGCAGGATGCCCCAAGGCTATGCCTAAGCCTTTCCGCTGACCTATGGTGTAAAAAGGATACCCTTCCTGTTCGCCTAACTTTTTGCCCTCTTCATCGACAAAATGACCTTTGCCAATCGCCGCTAATTTGTCGCTGTAATGCTGGCGCAAGAAGTCGCGGTAGTCATCGTCCACAAAGCAGACCTCCATGCTCTCTTTCTTTTTGGCAAGAGATTCGAAACCTTTGGAGGTGGCTTCCTCTTTCGTCTCGTCTTTGGTCATGTCGCCTAAAGGCATGATGGCCATTTCCAAAATCTCAGGAGAAACGTCCCAGAGAAAATAGGATTGGTCCTTCCGAATGTCAATGCCTCTGCCGATGTATGCATGTCCATTTTCATGAAGAATCTTTGCGTAATGGCCGGTGGCTATGTATTGACAGTTGTGGCGTTGTGCCTCTTCTGCCAGATATTTCCATTTGATATGACGGTTGCACACCACACAAGGGTTGGGCGTCCTTCCGTTGAGGTATTCGTTGGCAAAATAGTCGACCACGGTGGTCTTGAAGTCGTCGCGGATGTCAAGAATATGGTGAGGAAAATTGAGCTTCTTTGCAAGGTTTTGGGCGTCGATGATGTAGTCGGGGAGAGATTCTCCGTACTTTTCGAAGTTTTTGGGTGCGTCCCACATACGCATGGTGATGCCTTCGATTTCGTAGCCCTGCTCCTGTAGTAACATGCAGACGGTAGAGCTGTCCACTCCGCCGCTCATAGCTATCAAAACTCGTTTGCTTTCGCTCATTCCCTTTTTCTTTTAATCTTTGATAGGAAAATCCTTATTTCATCTCTTTTACAGTAGAACCTGGAAACAACTCAGTTGGCTCTTGGATCTTACCTTTCTGCTCGTCATTCATCTCTGCTGTCTGAGCCTCTTTCTTCTTGATTTCTTTGGCATTCTTTAAAGAACCGTTCTCGTAAATCATGGTATTATCTATTTCGCCTTTGTCGTTATAGACAACCCAGTTGCCTTCACGTTTGTCATTTTTGTAAAGACCTACAACTACAGGCTTTTCGTTGCCCTCGTAAAGTTTATAGACGCCCTCTCTCAATCCTTTTTTATAAGTAACCTCAGAGAAAAGTTTCCCATCCTCCAAGTAATCTTTCTTTACCCCATTGATCTTATCGTTTTCGTAAGGAGTCTCACTAAGCAGTTTGCCATTTTTGTTGTAGGTTTTTGCCATTCCCTCTTTTTTTCCTTTTTCATAAATTTCTACAAGAGAAAGTTTTCCTTCATTGTAGAACTTCCATTCGCCATCCTTTAATTTTCCAATGTAAGCACCCTCCATGGAGATGGTTTTTCCGTCGGCATCGTAAATCTTGACAGTCGATCTGTTGCCATTGGTGTAGTTCTGCACTAACTTCAATTTTCCTGAGTCGAAATAGCGTTTGAATTCGCCTACGGGCTGGTCGTTTTTGAACGTTCCTTCGTACATCAACTGTCCGTTATCGTAAGTCTTGCTCCAAGCTCCTTGCTTGCGTCCTTTTTTGTCGGTTTCATTAGGGGTTGAAGCCGATGCGCAGAAAATGCAAAGGGCAGAGATAAGTAATAATATAATACGTTTCATTTTTATTAGTTTTTATGTTCTGATGACAAAAATAGTAATTTAGAGTGAAAAAAGGAGAGGCTCCTTTCTTTATTCTGGCCAATTAATGAGATACAGTTTTTCTGTGGCACGTGTGAATGCGGTGTAAAGCCAACGGAGATATTCAACGTTGATCATATCTTCTGTGATATATCCTTGGTCAAGAAAAACGGTGTTCCATTGTCCGCCTTGTGCTTTGTGACAGGTCACTGCGTAGGCAAATTTCACCTGAAGTGCGTTGAGGTAACGGTCTTCCCTCATTTTCTTCATTCGTTCACGTTTGTTTCCGATGTCCATATAATCTTCCTGAACGGCTTGAAACAGCTTATTGTTGTCGTTGAAAGAGAGGGCGGGTGCTTCGCTTTGAAGCGTGTCAAGCAGGATTTTGGCATCGAGCTCCACATCGTAATCTTGGAAGTAGAGGGTGACGTCGGCAAAACGGAATCCGTAGAGTTCGCGTTTGTTGTGTACGCGCTTTACTTCAGCCACATCTCCGTTGGCTATGAAGTCGAATTTCTCCATGTTTTTCGACCAGAAGTAGTTGTTCTTGACCACCATCAGCAGGTCGCCCGACGAGAGTTCTTCTTCTCTGTAAAGAATGCGGTTGCGGATGCCGTTATTGAAGATGTTGGCTCGCTTGTTGGAACGAGAAATGACAATGGTCTCGTCCTTGCCGTATTTCCCGTATGCAGAAGAAATGGCCTCGATGAGGTCTTCTCCTGAGATGCGCTGAATGTCGGCGTAAGAGTCGTATTCGATTTTCGGAAACTCACCTCCAAACTCTTGAAGAATGAGCAACCTGAGTTTGGTCGCGTTGTATAAGATTCCCGATTCGCAGGCTTGTCTGACAACATCGGTCAGTTGATATTCATTGGTAGTGAAACCATAACCCTCGAGCTGAAGTTTCTCCAGTGCGGGACTCATCTCTTGTCCTACAGGCGGCAGCTGTGCCGTATCTCCGATAAGAATAAGGCGACAACCGTCACCTCCGTATACATATTCAATAAGGTCGTCAAGTAATCTGCCCGACCCGAAGTTGGTCTCAAAACTGGCGTTGGCAATCATGGAGGCCTCGTCGACGATAAACAGCGTGTGCTTGTGCAGATTTACGTTGAGTGAGAAGTTCCCGTTAGGGTCACCACCCGTCTGCTGACGGTATATTTTTTTATGAATGGTGAAGGCAGGTTTGCCGGAGTAGGACGAAAGAACTTTCGCTGCTCTACCGGTTGGAGCCATCAGAAAAACAGGCTGTTTTAGCTCGTCCATAGCTCGAATTAATGCACTGACTACCGATGTTTTTCCTGTTCCTGCATAACCTTTCATTAAGAAAATATGGTTGGTTCCTGAAGTCACGAAAGAAGAGAGCTGACGAATCAATTCATCCTGTTGTTGCGTGGCTTGATGAGGAAAATTTTCTTTTATCTTATCGTATAAAAAATCGTTTATCATCGCATTGAAATCGGGATCACATTTAGAGTGTGAAGATACGAATCTGCGGTCTTTTTATTATGAAAAAATGGAATTTGTTTTTATTTTATCGACTTTCTGATTTTTTAGAACAAAAAAACTTACAAGAAAGACGCTTTATCTACATTTCTTTTTTAAATTTGCACGTTGTATAGGTATCCGAAAAGAATATAAAATAAAAATATAACTTTTAATTGATATGAGAATTGTTTTTAAAATCTTATTGGTCTTAGCCAGCTTTTTTATGGCATATCTGTGTTACAGCAGTATCATGAGCCCAATCGAGTTCAACGAGCAGAAAGACATTAGAGATAATGCAGTTATTAAGCGTTTGAAGGATATCAGAAAGGCTCAAATAGCTTATAAGGATATTCACAGAGTATATACAGCAAGTTTTGATTCTTTGATGGATTTCGTAAATAACGAGAACATTTCTGTTGTAAAGAAAATTGGTGAGTTGAGCGATTTTCAATTGGAGAAAGGTTTGACAGACTCTATTGCTGTTAGATTGAAACCAGAAGATGCAGCTAAATACGGTGTAGATAATTATGATTTGTTCATGTCAACATTTAGACGTGATACTTCATACGTAAGGGTTAAAGATGCAGTTTTCGGAGAAGGATACAATCTTGATTCTATTGCTTATGTTCCATTCTCAAATGGTAAGAAGTTTGAGATGCAGATAGGTGAGCAGGTTACTAAGTCAGGAACAGTACTTCCTTTGTTTGAGGCAAGAACTCCATACAATGTTTATTTGAATGGATTGAACCAACAAGAGATTGTCAACTTGATCGACAAAGCTAAGACTTTAGATAAGTACGAAGGTTTGAAGGTTGGTGATGCTCAAGCATCAAACAACAATGCAGGTAACTGGGAATAATAATTTGAAAGTATAGTATGACGGAGATTACCGATAAGGCATTCGATTTGTCTCAATCTATAAATTATACATTATCCATTCGGTTCGTTCCGAATGGATTTTGTTTTATTGTATTTGG
>JALNVE010000088.1 GCA_023227695.1 Paludibacteraceae bacterium | reverse complement strand
TGCGTGATAGACAAAGATGAGGTTGTACCAGAAAAAGCCAGCAACAACTTCAGGAGTGCCATAGCCTTTGGCAAAGCTCGCATCATAGAAAACGAAGAGGAAATAATAGAGACAGCCCGCAAAATAGGATTGAAATACACCACTACGGACGTTGTGGAGAAAGAGATCAAGAATCTCTTCCGTGCCCTAGCCACATTCGAAATCACGGTTGAACATTTAACCGCAAAGGAAGGCATGGGATTGGTAAAAATGAGAGGATAGTTTTTTCGAAAACGAGATTTCATTCATAAGTTATTGCATTTCCGCACCCCATAGTTGACAGCGCAAAAGATTGAAAACTTAATCAGGAAATACTTTTGCGCTGCCTTTACTAGGCGTAAACGTACATAATCAATCACTTCTTCAAATTATACTTCTCCCTCAAGGCTTGCTGCTCTTGGGGTGTGCGTGATTGGAAATAGGCTTTCCATCCTGGGCAGAATCCTGTATGCCAATGCCAAAAACGACCGATGAGAGATTTTGGATTCTTTTCGTATCTCGCTCTGAGCGGACACTCTTTCTCACATTTAAATTCAGTTTTGCTCATAATATTTCACTGATTATAAATCATTTAATCGTCTCCTTTACCTTTTTAGGCAAGCTATCAAACACAATATGATAAGAACGTCGAATCAACTCTTCCACCATATCATCGTTTAGTAGATCAAGGTAGACGTCGTTCCAATATTTCTTGTTCCAATGAAAAGCAGGCTGAATGCATTCGTACTTTTCACGAAGTTCAACCGAATAATCAGATTCCAATTTGATCGTAATTTTAGGATCGATAGAATCCAAACAGATCGCCATAAATATCTTTCCGCCTATACGAAAAGTCACAACATCGGGTCCGAATGGCTGATCTTCCGTCACGCCCACCATAGAAAGGGCAACTTCTCTTGCTTTTTCAATATCCATAAGTTTTCATTTTTATACAAAGGTAAATAGATAATTAAAATATAAATGACCCGATAAGGAAATCTCATCATGGTCTTTCAGGTAAAAAACGGTCGTATTCCCTCATGTGCCTATAGACGGTTTCCAAACGATATTCCACCCATTCTTTAAAGCGTTGGAGCAATGCCTCTGCATTCTCACCACACTTCCAAAGTTCAGAATTCCTTACGAAAGAGTTCTTACTGTAGGCGTAATAGGCTTCGGCAAAATCAAACACTTCAGGCAAACGCTGGGCAAATTCCTTATACACTTCATAATAGGCTTTTTGAAAAGCTCTGTTCTGACGCATATAGTAGAAAAACATATAACCACTGCCCTTATAGGTATAACCTACATCGTTAGGCAAAACCGGAGTACCCAACAGACGCCAATCTGTAGCTGGACGTAAATCATACATCTGATCATACTGACCAAACGAGAGGTCAAAATCCCATATAGGTCCCATATTCAAAAGAGCTCCCAACGTATCCGTTTTGTAAAAATAGACGCTCTTGGGCCAATTCACCTCGTTATTAAAGGTAATATCATAGACAAAAAAAGTCCGCGCCAACAACTCCACATCGGTAAAATTGAGAATGTCGTCAGAATCCTTCATCTGAATGGTTCGCTCCAGATTCTCCAAATCGAGTTTTGCTGATGCAAAAATGTGCCGAGCCTGAGCTTCGGGCCTTTCGTCCAAATCAGGTTCTGAAATAGCAAAAGGCAAATGGAAAATCGAAGAACTGTCCTTAAACCGCTCATTATATTTATCGTAAGATGGATTGTCGAAAAAGTAGGTGTCGAATTCCAACAAATAGGCGCCATCTTCCTCTTTGGCATCAATGCTGTTATTGGCAATTCCTATTTTCTCGGTAAAAGTATAATTGCCACGATACTCTCCGTTAATGTAAAGATCTACCGGCAGCATATGGTTGGTATAGGGAATACGCAGCATGTGTCCGATCTTCATGGCCATGGCATTGCTCATCAAGCTGGAATCGCGGTAATTATTGATCAAACTCCAACTTTTTCCCTTATCCAGTCCCAATGGCTTTCCTTTTTCAAAAAACTTGAGTCGATATGGCTTTTTACTGGTGTTTCCCCATGTGGTGTTACCGCGCCCTTTAATTTGAGTGGAATCGTCGAAGCCCAAAAACACGCCGTTGTCCTGAATTTCCATTCTGGCATTCAGATATTCGGTTTTACTCTCTATGGCTTTTCCATCTTGCGTCCAAACATAGACTTGGTTCACATTGGCCGTATCTGATGGGAAATGGACGGAAACCGAAACGATTTTTTGCTGTGGAAGAAACTCATATTTTCCGCCGACATTCGTAAGCAGAAGCACCGAAGAATCGACCAACTGAAAATCCACCTTATCCTTAAAATTCAAGACACTGATTTTGCTTTTCACTTTCTCACCGTCAAGAAACACATTCACACCCTCCTTCAACTGAAAAGAAGGGACCAAATAGTGGCCAATAGAGTTGACGCTCCCCTCCCAACGATTATTAGTCTCATTAAACAACAGATCCACATTGGATGGAAGCTGCTGGTTATACTTGTCATTGAAATGAAAAGTGTCAAACTGAGGTTTTACCGGAGCACGGAAACTAGCACTGTCGATATTAGATATAGAACAAGAATAGGTTATATCCCCCACAATTACAGAATGAGTATCAGTATTCGAATTAACTGATGAGATAGCCTCAACAGGGAACCCCACAACAGAAGAATCGCACATATAAAGATAGAGCGTATCGTTGGCCAACAAAGGAGAAAAAAGTTCCAATGTCAAAAAGACGAATATGGAAAAAAACAAATGCTTCATTTCACAACAAACTTAAAGGTTAATTTTTCCAACTTCAAAAGATATATTCCAGGAGAGACGCCAGAAAGCGAGATAACGGCCTCGTTTTCCATACGTTTCATATTCACCCCCAAGGTCCGTCCTTGCATATCCACCAGAGAAAAGAGCGACTTTGCCATCACCCCGTTCAAGACCAGACAATCATTGTTCATATAGATAAGAGATGCAAGACCGTCAGACTCTTTCAAATCAGAAAAATCGCCCTCCGTAAATGTATAGAGAGAAAAATCAGCACGAGATATCTTCAATGAAAAATCGGCAGACTCTACCAACAGGCTATCATTCGGGAATGTCATCTGCGGTTCTTCAGAGAGAGACACTGCATGAACAGATCCGTCATTCATCGTCAACAACAGACTTTTTTCCGTTGCTCCGACAGAGAACGAGATGAGCATAAACAAAAGGATAAGCATCCATTTCATTGCGTATATATTATCCATAAACAATAATTTAACGGAACAAATTACACCTTCAAAAATAAACGTTATTTCGGGGAAAGGAGAACTTTTATAAGAAAAATGCCGAACAAAACAGAAAATATCTCATCGTATAGCTCTTAAATGGATCAAGATTAACGTAAAATAAGCTTGTTTATGAGCAAAAATTTGAACCAAGTTTTGAGCACCCTACCTCTTAAAATACTGACGTTCAAACAAAAAAACGGATGAAGTTTTAATACTCCACCCGTCATAGATTAGTTTTAATGCTTTTATTTACCAAAGAACTTACCCAACAGTCCTCCTATAGCACCAGCCAAACCACTTTTGCTTGAAACACCAGCCAAAGAAAGAAGGCTAGAAAGATCCAACTTACCCTTAGAAGAGACAAGTGCTCCGATAATGGTTGGGAGAACACTTACGATTGTATTCGTTGTTGAAGAGCTCAATCCAAGTTTATTGGCTACAGACGAAGTAAATATCTGTCCTGCCAAAGAAGAGAGTTGGCTTGTAGCTGCAGAAGCATCTCCATTACCAGCAACAAGCGATGTAAGCATCTGCAAACCGTTCTTGGTTTGTGCAGTTTGTTTCACGCTGCCCAAAATGGAGTCTGTTATACCATTCAAAACCTAGTCCTTCATATTGTCTGCCAATGAAGAACTGTTATTTCCCAGTGCCTCTGAGGCCACTTGCTTGATCAAATCTGTAATTTCTGCCATTTTTGAATTAATTAAATTATTACATGCAAAACAAAATAAGTTTTTTCACAGGTCAAAATTTTTATTGTAATTTTTATAAAAAAATTATCCTGATTCTCAATTAATATTTTTTAGAATTCATGAATAAAAAAGAGCTAACGCAAAGGGCTTTGCCTATCTACCCTCTTTCCAATAACGAGACAAATCCTTTAATATGGTATCGTAATCATTCATGGTAAATGTACCTTCGCCGTAGATCAGAATCGTGTAATCAACGCGTCGGAAGGTTTTGCCTACGTATGTGTCGCGGAAACCGTTACGAAGATAGAAAGCATGCCTACGGTGACGCTGTTCCATATTATCTGCTATCTGGTCGGGCGATTCCATATCGAGGATAATAGGCCGATTTGAATAGCTCGACTTCACCATGGTTAATATCTGATGGCCATAACCCATGCTTCTCAACTCTTTACTGACGGCAAAATACCACAACCAGTTAAAATCATATCGATTGAGAATCATCGTCAGTCCAACAAACGTATCGCCATCATAATAAGCCGTGAAATCTAACGGCATTCTATCCAACAACTTAATAATAATGGCATATGGGATCTTCTCTTCCTTCGGGAAAGCAGTCTCATACAAATGCTTTACGTCGGCATTATCAGCATTTGTTTTGTCTATTTTAATAGTAGTAAGTGATTTCATAAGATTAAATTTTTATTCAATTCCATATATTTGAGATATAATCAGTATGGTCAGATGTTCTATTACAAATGTGTTTTTAGTAAAGTAAGTGTAATTATTTTGTCATAATAGAACATATACTCGTGAGACGAACACTCTTCGAGAATATCAGCCAACATATCGTTATGATATACTTTTATATCTCAGCTTTCTTCAATTCAAGTTTCATTACTAATTCCAATACCGTACATATTTTCCCCAATGTACTGATTGAAGGATTTCCCTTACCACGTTCAATATCCTTGACCGTAGCAATGCTCACCTCTGCCATCTCAGCCAAATCATTCTGAGTAATACGCAATTGGTGTCTTCTCTCTGATATCGTTTTTCCAATATCCATAAGTATAAAACAATAAAACTTATATACAAATTAACAATTTTACGGATAAAAAGCAAGAATAGTAGAAAATAATATACTTTAATGCAGTTAAGAACTCAAATAAAACGAGCTAACGCAACAGTGGTTGCTGTAACCGCTGTTGCGTTAGCTCAAAATTGTATTGTTTTGCGTCTTATTATCAAACACTTATTAATACTCCACAATCTCACCCATCATCACATCCAACATATTGATACCATGTTTACGCATGGAGTTGATGTTTCGGTAAGGTTCGTCCCAAGTGTGGTTGGCAAGGGCAAACTTGCCATGATGAACGCTGATTACATGTTTGGCATTCAGTTCTTGGCACTTCTGCACCATAAACTCCGGCAAAGTGTGGATATAGCGCCAATCAAGGTTGTACTGACCGTTTTCGACAAAGGCTAAATCTATATGACCGAACCGTTCGCCAACTGTCTTATAATGGTCGTCATAGCCAGAATCGCCACCGATATAAATGTTGGTTGAATCGTGCTGCAAGACGAAAGCACCCCAAAGCATTTTGCCCGAATCGGAAAGGCTTCGTCCGGAAAAATGGCGGGTCGGCGTACTTGTAAAGGTCAGACCGTCGTCAAACGACTGTTTCTCCCACCAATCCAACTCCGTTATTTTTTCTGGTTGATAGCCCCAATACTCCATATCCTCACCTACTCCAAGCGTGCAGACAACGTGCTTCACCTTCGGCAACAACTCCTTTACCGTCTTATAATTCAAATGGTCGTAATGGTTATGCGTTATGACCAAATAATCAATCTCAGGCATGTCTGAAGGTTTATAAATATCCGTACCAGGAAATGGTTTGATCGCAAAGCTGAATGGTGCTCCCGTATAAAAGACAGGATCAACCAAGATACGCTTACCCCCCACCTGCAACAGATATGATGAGTGGCCGAACCATACCACAACATTTCTATTCGGATCTAAATTCTTCAAGTCTCTTTTCACAGCTAGCATCGGCTCTTTAGGAGTAGATTCTGTATTGTTTGTGAAAAACTTATACATCGCAGAAAAAAAGTTATGATCACCCGTAATTCGCTCTGTCTTATGTGCATTGCGGAACTGACCGTCTCTCCATTGTGGCGACTTTTTGATACGCTCCAAGCGTGCACCTCTCGGATTTCGTCCAAACTGAGGCTGATTAATCACAATGACTGTTGTAACGGCCAACACGCCAATGATTGCTACTATCCAAATCATTATATTCTTCAGTATTTTCATAAAAAAATCAGTTCTGTTTTCATCTCCGTCTGATTGTTTATAGACGAGAAAAATCTCTTTCTAACAAAGATAAACAACCAACAGGAAGTCAAATCTCCATTTTTGAAATATTCACTGAAACTTAAGATTATTTAGAAATCTTACGACAAATAAAACGTAATTTTGAATGATCAACAACGCAAAGCTTTACTCAAATGACGATCAGAAAGGTTAAAGAGACAGATGCCAAGGCCATCAACGCCATCTACAACGACTACATCATCAACACCACCATCACTTTTGAGACGGAGAAGTTGACGGACGAGACAATGGAGCAACGCATTCATAAGCTTTCAGTCCAAGGACCGTATCTCATCTATGAGATTGATGGTATCTTGGTTGGCTATTGCTATGCCCATCCATGGAAAGAGAGAGCTGCCTATTCGAAGACATACGAAACAACCATCTATCTTCATCCCAATTATCAGCACCAAGGCATAGGAACAGCCCTTATGAAAACATTGATTGAAGAGTGCAGAAAGCAAAACATTCATGCTCTGATTGCCTGCATTGCGGGAGGAAACGAAGCAAGTTGCAAGCTGCACGAGGCATTAGGCTTCAAACAGGTTTCGCACTTTCGTGAGGTCGGAAAGAAATTTGGAAAATGGATTGATGTGGTTGATTACGAGCTAATTTTAACGGACATGAATTTGCACTAATTTATGAGCGGACGTTCCGTCCACAGGGAGACCACCCGAAATGAATTTCATATATGTCCGAGATATATGGATGTTTACCGATACGGATCTTCATATCATCAAGCATAGTACAATTATAGTTGGCATGAAAAAGATCGCCTATCTGGATATCAAACGATTTTCCATACCCACTATAATTGAACTAAAACTATCCATTAATAAGCAAAGACTTTGCTTGGCAAACCTTTTACACCTGGTTTGATGGCAAAGAGGCTCCCACTATCAGGATAACGAGCCTTTACAGAATCAGGAACCCAAGCCGAAACGGTTGTGATGAAAAGGGTACCTAAATCATCGCCTCCGAATGCAACAGAAGTAATATCACGAGTTGGGACATTCACCTTACCAATCATCTCACCCGTCTGCGGATTCCAACGTGACACGCACGCTCCTCCCCAATGGGCAATCCAAAGCATACCCTCCTCATCGATGGTAGAACCATCTGGCGTGCCTACCCCCTCAGGAAAACGGATAATAACATGTCCGTTTGTGATTTCGCCATTTTTTTCGTCGAAATCAAACTCTTGAACCGTAAGCGTTGGAGTATCGATGTAATACATCTTGGTTCCGTCTGGCGACCAGCAAATACCGTTAGAATTGACAACTCCATCCAACATCTTACGAGGCTCACCCTCGTTGGTGAAACGATACAAAGCGCACTGTTTTTTCTCGTCAGCGTAGGTACCTACCCACAGACGACCAGCGGCATCGCACTTACCGTCGTTGTAACGGCTGCCGATTGACAATTCTGGATTTTCAGCAGGATGGTTACCAGGAGCCACATCACCCTTTTTGTAAGAGATGAAAATGACTTTTGTACCATCGGGCGAAAGATGCGCAAACCAATCGTTTTTGCCATCGTCTGTCATCTGCCTCTGTTCAGAGCCATCCACCTTCATGCGCCAAATTTGCATCAAACCGCTACGAACGGAATTAAACCAGATATAGTTTCCGCAAGGCGAAAACTCTGGTCCGTCATCCAAACCGGGAGTATTGGTCAACTGTTTCTCAACGCCACCCTTAGCAGGAATAGTATAGACATCATACTGACCGTTACGCTCGGCACAATAAGCCAACAAGGAGCCATCGGGCGACCAACCATGCAAGTAGCTTGGAGCTATCGGCGTAATAAGCGTCGGCGTTCCTCCCGTGATAGGCAACGTATAGATGCACGATTCGCCATCCTCTCGTGTATGATGACTCACAGCCACATACTGGCCATCTGACGAAAGCACATGGTCGTTGTTACAATGCGTACAAAACTCAGCATTGATACGCTCAGAAACAAGCGTATTCAGATTAAGACGGAAAAGGGAGCCACGGCTATTATAGACCATCGATTCTCCGCTTGGTTCCCAATTGGGTGCCTCAATAAGGTAATCGAATTTCTGCAGCACGGTGCGTGTTCCGCTCTGCAAATCATAAAGTTCAAGAAGACTACGTACAGCACGGTCTTCCACGCTTTTAGGTTCTAACAAAACATTCATATTTACTTTAAATAAATTTTAAATTATCGTTGACTCAAAAATAAAGATATATCGTCAAAAAGCAAACAAGAGAAAGGAGATTAATTTGAGAATGAGAACGTTTTAAAGAAGATGCTATTTCACTATTGGAAATTTGCAGGTGTACATTTTATCGATGTTTCTCTCTACTATCTCCATAACGAGAGCATCCACTTTCTGCGACTTGATAAAGTCCAAATCTTCTTGGGTCAACTGCCAAACAAACTCATCGTCACGCTCCGTCTTTCTCTCAACCAAAGAGAAAGAATAGGACAAAACATCGATCATTTTGTAAGAATAGGAATCTCCCACAAGGAAGACCTTTCCTTGACGGGATGGGTTATCCAACCGTCGACAAAGTCCCGTTTCAACCTTCACTCCCATGGGTTCTTTAAAAATTGGCATTTTATATTTTGTCACAGAATCCTCCTTCGCATTCAAAATCATAGAAGAAAGATCGCCATTAGCATTGATGTAAGTCTCGAACGAGTCACATTCAACCGGTTTGAAATTCATATCGTTAGCCATCATTTCCATCAAAGCAAGAGAACCATAATAACTACCAAGCAACGACCAATGCGTATCATTTTTATAATAAAGCAATCCATTATTTTTCTCCTGCAAAAGACGATTCAACAGATACAGAGATTTAACCGAAGTTTTCTCCTTCATTGCCCTTAAAATCTGATTTATACGGCTCATGCTGTCGGGATTCACCTTATTGACGAAAGAGAGATATTCGCCATAAACCCTATTTTTATCCGGACAAACAACAAAATAAAACTTCATTCCATTTGCCTTACACCAATTGTCCACTTTCTGAAGATAAGTCAACACGGCACTCATGTCATTCTCCTCTACAGCAAGCGTGTTGGCATAACTCTCCATCAAATTGTTTCCTTTGTAAAAGAGCCAACCATCTTTACCAATCAATGCCCTTGTAAAGAAATCAGACTGATTTTCTTCTCCCCTTACAAAATTCAAGACATCATCATGCATGGATAGAAGCTGATCTCTTCCCAAAAAATGATCATTAAACCACAAATCGAAGTTATTGCCATAAGTATAAAAATCATCGGAAGTCCGTACCTGAGGATATTTTGCCAACATTCGGTTTTCCTTTTCAGACATTTTCTCTTTGCTGATTTGCATCACAGGAATAAGAAGCGATGAGAAAAAGATTGCCACAAACAAAGCATTCAACATTCCAATCTTTGAACGAAGAAACAAAACAGCTTTGACAAGCAAAAAACAACCTATTAGAATAAGAATGAAAGCAACAACAAACAACCATACTCCCCTTGTCTGCCCATCCACCAAGCGGTTATTGATAAACCAAGCGGCAGCTAAGCTAAAGAGAACTACAATTTTATATATGATTGCCTTTTTCATTCAGCGAAATTTAAAATCTGAAATAAATAAACGGATTGTAGGTGGACGATGCCAAAAACGACACAGAAACCAAGAACAACAGCAATAAAAGAGCATTGACGCAACCTAGCACGACTTTTTTCTCTTTTGTCACATACACCATTTTCGAAAGAACTGGCGTTGAGAGCAGAATGGCAACAATTAGCACAATCAGATTGAAGTTATTCATATAGTAACCAAACTGATATACCTCAAAATGACTTGGTACAAGACCAAACATATTTTTCAAATACACCCAAGCATAATCCCAATTATCGGAGCGGAACAAAACCCAACCAATCACAAAGACAAAGATGCAATAAATATGCTTGATCGCATTGAGCCATTGTGCAGACGACTCTTTATGCCAACCCGTCATTTTTTCAATGATGATGAAGAAACCGTGCCAAAGTCCCCAAATGATAAAAGTCCAATTAGCTCCATGCCAAAAACCAGTCAACAGAAACACAATGCCAAGATTCATATAGGTACGATTCTTGCCTTTTCTGTTTCCACCCAGCGTAATATAAAGATACTCCTTAAACCATGTAGACAAAGAGATGTGCCATCTACGCCAAAACTCAGAGATGGATTTTGATATATATGGAT
>JALNVE010000087.1 GCA_023227695.1 Paludibacteraceae bacterium | reverse complement strand
GTCAAAATAAAAAAATACAAATCAAAAAAAATATCCATTCCAGCAAGCTAGCTTGCTGGAATGGATAAATCATAGTATGTTTGTCCAATAAAACCTGTAACGCTTATTTAGGACTTGATAAAATCTGATTACAAAGGTAAGTTACCGTGTTTTTTGGCAGGATTTGAACGAATCTTAGTCTGAGTCATATCCAAAGCCTGAATCATCTTAGCACGAGTCTGAGAAGGAAGGATGATCTCATCCAAATAACCCAACTCAGCAGCACGGTAAGGGTTAGAGAATTTCTTCTCGTACTCCTTCAGAACCTGAGCCTTCTCTTCATCTGTTTTGTTTCTGTACAAAATATTAACTGCACCAGATGCACCCATAACTGCAATCTCTGCACTTGGGTAAGCGAAGTTAACATCAGCACCAGTATGCTTACTTGACATAACGATGTACGCACCTCCGTAAGCTTTTCTTGTGATCAAAGTAACCTTAGGAACGGTTGCCTCAACATAAGCGTAAACGATCTTAGCTCCGTGACGGATAATTCCGTTATGCTCTTGAGTACATCCAGGAAGGAATCCAGGAACGTCTTCCAAAGTAATAACCGGAATATTGAAGCAGTCGCAGAAACGGATGAAACGAGCAGCCTTATCAGAAGCATCGATATCCAAAACTCCAGCTTGAACAGCAGGTTGGTTGGCAACGATACCGACAGACTTTCCGTCCATTCTTGCAAAACCGATAATGATATTCTGAGCAAAGTTAGCCATAACCTCAAAGAAAATACGGTCATCGACAATTGAGTCGATCAATTCCTTCATATCGTAAGGCTTGCTTGGATCCTCAGGGATCAAAGTATTCAAATTCTCATCCTCACGCAATGGGCTGTCGCTTGTTGCGCAGAATGGAACATCTTCCATATTGTTGGATGGTAAGAAGCTTAACAACTCACGAACCATCATCAAAGTATCCTCTTCCGTTTCGCCCAAGAAATGAGAAACACCACTCTTAGAGCTATGAGTATAAGCACCGCCAAGTTCCTCTTTGTCAACCTCTTCGTTTGTCACAGACTTAACAACGTCTGGACCGGTAACGAACATGTGGCTCTTTTCTTTCACCATGAAGATGAAATCCGTCAAAGCTGGAGAGTAGCACGCGCCTCCTGCGCAAGGCCCCATAATAACAGAGATTTGAGGAATAACACCAGAAGAGATGGTATTTTGATAGAAAATATCACCATAACCTGCAAGGCTACCTACACCCTCTTGAATACGAGCACCTCCTGAATCGTTGATTGCAATGATAGGAGCTCCCATCTTAAGAGCTAATCTCTGAACCTTAACGATCTTGTTTGCATTTGTACGGCTCAAAGAACCACCAAACACAGTGAAATCATAAGCATATACATAAACAAAGCGGCCATCGATCTTTCCGTAACCAGAAACGATACCATCACCGTCTATGAAATTCTTATCCATGCCAAGATTATGGCTCTGATGAATAACAAACTTGTCCAACTCAACGAAAGTACCTTTATCCAAAAGGACATTGATACGCTCTCTTGCAGTCAACTTTCCAGCCTTCTTCTGTTTGTCGATTTTATCCTGACCACCAGCAAGTTCAGCCTGTTTGTTTCTCTCTATAAATTCTTTAATCTGTTGATTCATCTTCGATAATTTAAAAGTTACGTCAGAAGGTTCTCAAGCCAATGGCTCTAGAGAAATAAGAGTCTCGTCACCACGAATAGTAGTGCCCTCTGAAACAAGAATATCTTTTATTATGCAATCATTCTTAACCTTATATTCACTCTGCATCTTCATAGCTTCAACTATGATAACTGGCTTACCAGCCTCAACCTTATCTCCCTTTTCAACCAAAATCTTCACGATTTTACCTGGCATTGGAGAGAATATGCGGTCTTGAGCCACACCTCCGTCAGAATTCTTTCTGTTTCTGAGGTATTTTGTCTGAAGGTCAATCATCTCAACCTGATAAGAATCGAACAAGACATTAACGGTATACTCGTTACCTTTGTCTGGTCTTCTAATCTCCGCATTATATGACTTACCATCTTTGGTAATAATAGAACACAAACCGTTCTCTGCCATTACAATGTCTACATCGTAGACAGTACCATTTATTGAGATACTGACTTTGTTGTCTTCTTTGCTCAGAAGCTCAACTTCAGCCATTTCATTTCCTATACGTACTTCCATTTAAATGCTCTTTATTAATCATTAAAAGCCTACGAAAGAATTAAATCCTTATCATTCCAGAACGCTTACCGAACTCACGCCACTTGCTGATTGGACGATTGTCTGCCGTCTTCGGTGCATTCTCCTCTAAATTTACGATATAATCGATATAAGCAGCTATAATAGCAATATTCTCTGATTCTGATTCTGACTCTGAATTATCATTTACCTTCTTATCCTCTGTCAAATAGGATTTATTAACCTCAAGAAAATTGGTGTTGTATTTTCCATTGACAAATTCAGGCACATCGATAATCTTTCTCAGATAGCTAATGTTTGTCTTGACGCCAGTAATCTTATACTCATAAAGCACACGTCTCATACGCTCTATGGCATATTTTCTATTAACAGCCCAAACGATCAATTTACCGATCATGGAATCGTAATACATTGGAATTTCATAACCGTCGTAAACGAAACTATCCAAACGCACACCCATACCCAATGGTTCAGTGATTTGTTTGATGATACCGGGAGCCGGAGTAAAGTTATTCTCAGCATCCTCAGCACATATACGGCACTCAATAGAGTGACCTCTCTGATGAATATCTTCTTGTTTGAAACGAAGTGGCAATCCGTTAGCTATATTGATCTGCTCTTTAACCAAATCAACGCCGACAACCTCTTCTGTGATTGGGTGCTCAACCTGTAGACGGGTATTCATCTCAAGGAAGTAATAATTCAAATTATCATCAACCAAGAATTCGATGGTACCTGCACCCTCGTAATTAACAGCCTTAGCAGCAGCTACGGCCTTCTTTCCCATCTCTTCTCTCAACTCAGGTGTCATCAATGGAGATGGAGACTCCTCCAACACCTTCTGGTGGCGGCGTTGTACAGAGCACTCACGCTCGCACAAGTGAACCACATTTCCAAATTGGTCACCCAAAATTTGAAATTCGATATGATGAGGAGATTCTATATATTTTTCAACGTAAACGGTTCCGTTACCAAAAGACGAAATAGCTTCAGATTTTGAAGTAAGGAAAGAATTCTCAATATCCTTCTCGTCATAAACCAAACGGATACCCTTACCTCCACCACCTGCAGAAGCCTTAAACATAACAGGAAGACCTATACCTTTTGCTATTTTGACTGCATCTTCAACAGAATCGATACCTTCTTGTGTACCTGGAACAACCGGAACACCAGCATCGATCATCATCTGACGAGCAGCGATTTTGTCTCCCATTTTGCGGATAGCATGCTCAGGAGCTCCTATGAAGATGATGCCCTCGTCTTTACAACGTTTTGCAAAGTCTGCGTTCTCTGACAAGAAACCGTATCCTGGATGGATGGCATCTACATTGAAACGTTTAGCAACATCAATAATTTTATCTATATTAAGATAGCTGTCCTTAGCAGCAGCACCGCCTATGCAACAAGCTTCATCGGCATAGAACACATGACGTGAAGTTCTATCTACTTCTGAATAGACTGCTAACGCTTTAATGCCCATCTCTTGACATGAACGCATCACACGAATTGCAATCTCGCCTCTATTGGCAACTAAAATTTTCTTAATCATATATTAATTTTTTCCTAATATTCTTAATCCAATCTTATGGAAGTTATTCATTCCATGTTTACCTTCGATTTACAAACCATATATCTAATAGCTTTTACTATTGCATTATAGGATTGATTATCAAAGAATTCAGCAGACAAAATATTTAGAAACCCATCCAATCACACTGTTCAAATCACATAGGCTTTCGGATCAAATTATAAATCCACAGAATTTTGTCCATAGAGTAAAACAATGTTCTAAAGACTATTTAGTGGAGTATTCCATTTCAACCTTCGTTTTCTAGCAGTTCTACACGGCAAAAAAACCATATAAAACAATCGAAACTTCAATTGAAATCCGGTTTTCTTCCTCTCACAAACGCACCAGAAAACCAAAATCAAACGCAAAGTTAAAGAATTAATTTTATAAAAGCCAATGACAACATCTATTTTTTAGACATTACAAAGTAACAATCTGAATACAAAAGACATAACAAAAGAAACATTTTTTCCACTTAAATCAAGCATCTTTTATCAGAAAGTAACCCCGTAAAAAATCGTATATTTATTCAAAAAATTATGATTATTTGTTTCCGACTTTGTAAAGTATTAGTAATTTTGCCGCGATTTTGGTCTCAGAAAAACGAGAGCTTCCATTGCAACATTAAAAACAACAATGATTTTGTTTTTTGATAGTTCCAGACGAGGTTCATTTTTACTGACCCAAAACCAAAACTTGGGATTTTCTAAATTATAGTAAACTCAATTGTACACCTATTATAATAGGAACATTTTTGAAGAGTGTTTTTTATTTTTTTTTGCACGTTAACTTTCCATTAAGTTGACTACACAATAGAATCCTCTATCTCCAATTCAACTATTGAAGATCCGATTCAAAAAAGAAGCCTCCTCTTCTTACGGACGATATAGAAGCAATAAAAACATCATTAAAAATAATATCATGGATAAGAAAAGTTTAATTAGCATGTTCGTTTCCATCGCAATTGGGCTCATAGCTTGGCTTTTGCCAACAGATGCGTTTGGAATTCAAAATCTCACAGTATTGGAACAGCGCGTCATCGCAATTTTCCTTTTTGCCGCAGCAATGTGGATTACAGAGCCAGTGCCAATCTGGTCAACGTCTGTACTCGTAATCGTATTAATGCTGCTTACCGTTTCTACAAGTAGTTTAACCTTTCTGGCTCCGGAAAAAGGCGAAACGCTCTACAATGGTTTTGTTTACGGAGAACCTATCAATTACAAAGACATTATGGCGGCCTTTGCAGACCCTACCATCATGCTTTTCATGGGTGGATTCGTTTTGGCCATCGCTGCAGCTAAATATAAGATGGATGCCGGCTTGGCAAAAGCAATGCTAAAACCTTTCGGTACAGACTCAAAATACGTTCTTCTTGGTTTCATCATCGTAACTGCGCTTTTTTCCATGTTCATGAGTAACACGGCAACAGCAGCCATGATGCTTACCATCCTTTCTCCGGTTTTGGCGTCATTGCCTGCTGACGGAAAAGGTAGAATCGGATTGGCTCTTGCAATTCCTATCGCAGCAAACGTTGGTGGTATTGGCTCCCCTATCGGAACTCCTCCAAACGCTATTGCCATGGGCTATTTGGAAAAAGCAGGAATTGAAATTCCTTTTGGAACATGGATGGCATTGATGGTTCCTATCATGCTTATCATCCTTGCTTTTTCGTGGATTCTTTTAGTAAAGATGTTCCCATTCAAACAAAAAAATATTGTTGTTGAAGTTCCAGGAAACTTCGAAAAATCACCAAAGGCATATATCGTTTACATTACTTTCATAGTAACCATATTGCTCTGGATATTCGGAAAAGATTTATTCGGAATCAACGCCAACGTTGTAGCATTAATACCATTCGGAGTATTTGCCATCACAGGCGTAATCAACAAGAAAGACCTTCAGAGCATCGACTGGGATGTACTTTGGCTCGTTGCCGGAGGTTTTGCGTTAGGTGTAGGTTTGGATGAGACTGGTCTAGGAAAAGACTTGGTTGCTTCAATTCCATTGGCATCTTGGCCAACCATTATCATGATGATCGGTAGTGGTTTACTCTGTATCACAATGAGTACATTCATGTCTAACTCAGGTACAGCTGCATTACTTGTTCCAATTTTGGCTGCTGCTGGTATGGGAATGAAAGATCAGCTTGCTGAATATGGTGGTGTTCCTGCCTTATTGATCGGTGTTGCATTTGCTGCATCAATGGCTATGTCGTTGCCTATTTCAACTCCTCCAAATGCTTTGGCTTACGCAAAAGGATTTATCAAACAGAAGGACATGGCAATTGTAGGAATCCTAGTCGGAATATTCGGTATGATTATCGGATACACTGCACTAATCATGTTTGGTTCTCTTCTTTAATCAGAATAATGAATAAAAACATTTTAATATAAATATAAGAAGTTACAAGAGAGAATAAATTTCACTCTTGTAACTTTTTTACTTTTAAACACTTGGGGTAATTAAAAATTATAGCAAACTCAACTCTACTCCTATTATATATAGGAACATTTTTGAAAAGTGTTTTTCGTTTTTTGCACGTTAACTTTCCTTTAAGTTGACAAGACGAAGAGTTCCTCTATCTCCAATACAACTATTGAAGATATGATTCTGAAAAGAAGCCTCTTTTTTACGGACGAATAGAAACAAAATAATCATCATTAAAAGAATATTATGGATAAAAAAAAACTAATTAGCTTGTTCATTTCGATCGCAATAGGACTTATAGCTTGGCTTTTACCAACAGATGCGTTTGGAATTCAAAATCTTACTGTATTAGAACAGCGCGTCATCGCAATTTTTCTTTTTGCCGCAGCAATGTGGATCACAGAGCCAGTGCCAATCTGGTCAACTTCAGTACTTGTAATTGTATTAATGCTGCTTACCGTTTCTACAAGCAGTTTAGCATTCCTTGCTCCAGGGAAAGATGAAACGCTCTACAATGGCGTTATTTACGGAGAACCTATTAATTATAAGGCTATTATGGCTGCCTTTGCAGACCCTACCATCATGCTTTTCATGGGTGGATTCGTTTTGGCAATTGCTGCTACTAAATATAAAATGGATGCCGGTTTAGCAAAAGCAATGCTAAAACCTTTCGGCACAGACTCAAAATTTGTTCTTCTTGGTTTCATCATCGTAACTGCACTTTTCTCCATGTTCATGAGTAACACGGCAACAGCTGCCATGATGCTAACCATCCTTTCTCCTGTCTTGGCGTCATTGCCTGCTGACGGAAAAGGTAGAATCGGATTGGCTCTTGCAATTCCTATCGCAGCAAACGTTGGTGGTATGGGAACTCCTATCGGAACTCCTCCAAATGCTATTGCAGTAGGATATTTGGAAAAAGCAGGAATGGAAATTCCTTTCGGAACATGGATGGCATTTATGGTTCCTATCATGCTTGTCATACTTGCTTTTGCTTGGATTCTTTTAATAAAGATGTTCCCATTCAAAGAAAAAAAGATTACCATTGAAGTTCCTGGAAACTTCGACAAATCACCTAAAGCATACATTGTATACGTTACTTTTGCAGTAACTGTATTGCTTTGGATATTCGGAAAAGATTTATTCGGAATCAATGCCAACGTTGTTGCATTAATTCCATTCGGAGTGTTTGCCATGACAGGCGTGATCAATAAGAAAGACCTTCAGAGCATCGACTGGGATGTATTATGGCTCGTTGCAGGAGGTTTCGCGTTAGGTGTAGGTTTGGACAAGACAGGTCTAGGAAAAGACTTGGTTGCTTCAATTCCATTGGCATCTTGGCCAACCATCATCATGATAATCGGCAGTGGCGTACTCTGTATCACAATGAGTACATTCATGTCTAACTCAGGTACAGCTGCTTTACTTGTTCCAATTCTGGCTGCTGCTGGTATGGGATTGAAAGATCAGCTTGCTGAATATGGCGGTGTCCCTGCGCTATTGATCGGTGTTGCATTATCTGCATCATTGGCAATGTCGTTGCCAATTTCAACTCCTCCAAATGCCTTGGCATACGCAAAAGGATTTATCAAACAGAAGGACATGGCAATTGTAGGAATCTTAGTAGGATTATTTGGTATGATTATTGGATACACCGCACTAATCATGTTCGGTTCTCTTCTTTAATCAGAATAACGAATAAAAATATTTTAATATAATTACAAATTACAAGCGGGAAATAGATTCTCTTTTGTTACTTTTTTACTTTTAAAAGATGAAACGATTATTATTGATTTTCGCGGCTCTTATGTCGCTCAACGCAATTACAGCTCAAGAAGCAGCCTCTGTTCAACCAAAAGAAGAGAAACCTTTTAAGCTCAAACCATACGGTTTTATCAGAAACTACTTTTACTACGATTCTCGTGAAAACATCCAATCTTCCAACGGACTCTACAACCAGATTCCTAAGGATGAGAGTCTGAACACTCTTGGTGAAGATTTAAACGAAGAAGCTTCTGCTACCTTCTTAGCCATGACAACAAGACTTGGATTGAACATCACAGGTCCAGATGTATTAGGAGCAGCATCTTCTGCAAAGATTGAGACTGACTTCAATGGTTTCAGCAGTAGTACCACTATGCTTCGTATCCGTCATGCATACATGAAATTGGATTGGAAACATAACTCTATTTTAGCCGGTCAAACTTGGCACCCGATGTACGGTGAAGTTTTCCCAGACGTACTTGGACTTGCATCTGGATCTCCGTTCCAACCTTTCAGCCGTACTCCTCAAGTAAGATATGATTACAGTGTCAGCAACGTTAAGTTGTCTTTGGCAGCTCTCTATCAATTACAATATTTGTCAGTAGGTCCTCAAAAAGAAGCAGCAAATATCTCTTATTCTAAATACGGTGTTTTACCAGAACTTTATGCAAGTGTTGAGTTCAAGAAAGGAGAATTCACTTTAGGCGCTGGCATTGATTACTCTAGAATCAAGCCTAGAAATACGGTTGACGTGGTTAAGATCAAAGCTAATTACGTAACCCAAAAAAATGATACGATAAACATTAAAAACAAGAAGGTATCTGATTACGTGAACGCATTCTCTCCAATGGTATATGTGAAATATTCAACCGGAATGTTTGGAATCAGCGCAAAATCCGTTCTTGGAGAAAACACAGCTCAATTAAACATGATGAGTGGTTATGGAGAGTCTGACATTGACGAAGATGGAAATCGCGAATACACTCCGCTTCGCAGTTCTACTAGCTGGATCGACCTATCATACGGAAAGAAATACAAAATCAATCTATTCCTTGGTTACAGCAAAAACTTAGGAACAAGCAAAAAAATCGAAGGTGAAGTTTTTGTTAGAGGTGCTAAGAACATTGACCAATTCTACAGAATTGCTCCAGCCATTTCTTATAACCTTAAACACTTTATCTTCGGTATCGAATATGAGTTAACAACGGTAGCTTACGGCAAAAAAATCGACGACAAATGCAAGGTTTCTGACACCCACAATGTTAGTAACAACAGAATTTGCAGTATGATCAAATACAATTTCTAATAAAAGAAAGAGAGGTCTATGGTTTCATTTAAGAAACCATTGCCTCTCTTTCTTTTTTATAAAAAAACACTCACCCTAATAAAAACATTGACAATGAAACTTAATTCACCACAAAGTGAGATATACGGAAATGAACAATACACAGCTCTAGAAGCTCAACGATTGGCTCAAGAAATTGCATTCGGCCCTATCGTATTTCAGATTTCCAGACTGATGATCAAGTTTGGAATTTTCCAGATGCTGTCGGACAACAATAAAACAGGACTCTCACTTGAAGAGATCAAAGAAAAGAGTAAGCTGAGCAAATATGCAGTTCAGATATTGTTGGAATCATCTCTAACCATCGGAAGTGTCTTACTAAAGGATGAGAAATTTTATTTGGCTAAAACCGGTTGGTTTCTTCTGAACGACAAAATGGCAAGGGTCAACATAGACTTCAACCATGACGTCAATTATCTAGGAATGTTCAATTTGGAAGAGGCTTTGATTAACGGGAAACCCGAAGGTTTGAAGGTTTTCGGAAATTGGCCAACCATTTACGAAGGACTATCCTCTCTTCCTGCACAAGTACAAAAAAGCTGGTTCGGTTTTGACCATTTCTATTCAGACAACTCTTTCGAAGAGGCTCTTAATATTGTCTTCTCAAAGAACACAAAGACATTGCTTGACGTTGGTGGCAACACTGGCCGATGGGCATTACAGTGTGTAGGTCACTCTGACGAGGTCAATGTAACGATCATGGATCTTCCTCAGCAAATAGGCTTGATGAGAAATGCCGTTAAAGGATTGAAGGGAGAAGATAGAATTCACGGGCATGCAGGTAATCTTCTAGACAATAACGTTCCATTCCCTAAAGGATTTGAAGCTATTTGGATGAGTCAGTTTCTCGACTGTTTCTCGGAAGAAGAGGTAACAAGCATTCTTTCAAGAGCTGCAAAATCAATGAGTGAAAACACGACTCTATACATCATGGAGACATTCTGGGACAGACAGAGATTCGAAACAGCTTCTTACTGTTTGGCTCAAACGAGTGTTTATTTCACTGCTTTGGCTAACGGAAACAGCAAAATGTACTATTCTGAAGATATGTTCAGATGCATCAACGACGCTGGTCTTTGTGTATCTGAGATTCATGACGGACTTGGTTTAGGTCATAGCATCGTAGAGTGCAAATTGGCTAAATAAGCTAAATAATATCATATAAGAAAAAGGTTGTGCCATTTGACACAACCTTTTTTTGTGGTCTATGTGTCACGTCCTGAAATAGCGTTACAACAAAAAAGTAACGAATATGAAAGGAAAAGAAAGACAGTACGTTAGACGTTCACAAAAAGACTACCCGATGAGCTTTAAGCTTGCGGTAGTAAGAG
>JALNVE010000086.1 GCA_023227695.1 Paludibacteraceae bacterium | reverse complement strand
CTTAGATTGGAAACAAGTCCTGTAAATTACAGGATGAGTTTTATAAACAACAAGAATGAGTTTTTCAATATCAACGTTTAACTTTGTCCAACTTCTGGGGTTCATGCCACGCGCCCCGTCTCTCTCGCAAAATGAACCAAAAAATACAACAACCATCAAATGATTAATTTGCACTTCCTGTAAGCAAGCACCTCTTGGTTGAAACTATAAATGAACAAATTTCTTTTTTTAGGGCATTTTAAAACAAAAAATCATGCAAATAAGCATTTGTAACTATCAATTTTCTATTTTCTCCACTTTTTTGTTTTCAAATCATAACCTTATTCTCTATCTTTACAAGTCTTAAAATTTATTATTTATATACACTTTAAGAGATAGAAACAAAATGGTTTCCCCTCGTTAAATGAGAGAATTGAAATGATAACATTTACTGTAGCTTTAGTTGCTTTGATTCTTGGCTATTTTCTTTATGGAAAGTTTGTTGAGAAGGTATTTGGTCCGGACGAGAGACAGACTCCGGCAATCACGAAAATGGATGGGGTGGATTTTATCCCTATGAAGTCATGGAAGATTTTCATGATTCAGTTTCTTAATATTGCGGGACTAGGCCCTATCTTCGGTGCCATTATGGGTGCCAAATTCGGTTCAGCATCTTATTTGTGGATTGTCTTCGGTAGCATTTTCGCTGGTGCGATGCACGATTATATGGCTGGAATGCTCTCAATCCGTCATTTGGGCGAGAGCCTTCCTGAAATTATTGGCCGTTATTTGGGTATAACCACCAAACAGATTATGAGAGTTTTCTCCCTAGTCTTGATGCTGTTGGTTGCAGCCGTCTTTGTTTCTGGTCCTGCTGGCTTGTTGAATACTTTGACGGGAATGGATGCTCTTTGGTGGATCATCATCATTTTTGTATATTATATGTTGGCAACCTTGCTTCCTGTCGATAAGATTATTGGTAAAATTTATCCGCTTTTTGCATTTGCCTTCTTGTTTATGGCTGTAGGTGTTTTGGTGATGTTGTACGTTATCCATCCTGAATTGCCTGAGTTGACAGACGGCTTGTCTAATACACATCCGAAAGCAGATTCACTTCCTATATTTCCAATTATGTTTGTCAGCATCGCTTGTGGTGCTATCTCTGGATTCCATGCTACTCAGTCACCATTGATGGCACGCTGTATGGTAAATGAGAAATTGGGTCGCCCAATATTCTATGGCGCAATGATTACTGAGGGTATCGTTGCTTTGATTTGGGCTGCTGCTGCAACTTACTTCTTCCATGAGAATGGAATGGGAGAGAGTAATCCTGCCAACATCGTCAACTCAATTACCAGTAATTGGTTAGGAACTGCCGGAGCTATTTTGGCAATCCTTGGTGTTGTGGCCGCTCCGATCACTTCAGGTGATACTGCCCTTCGTTCAGCTCGTCTGATTGTGGCCGATTTTCTTCAGATGGAACAAAAGAGCATCACCAAACGTCTGTTCATCAGTGTACCTATCTTTATCGTAACAATGGGTATCTTGGTTTACAGCTTGGAAGATAAGGATGGTTTTGGTATGATTTGGCGTTATTTCGCTTGGTTGAACCAAGCTTTGTCTGTATTCACTTTGTGGGCTATTACCGCTTACCTTGTTAGGGCAAAGAAGATGTACCTCATCTCTTTGATTCCGGCATTGTTTATGACAATGGTTTGCGTCTCTTATATATTTGTTGCCCCTGAGTGCATGGGTCAGGATAAGAGCATTGCTTATATTGCTGGTGGTATTGCTGTGGTTACATCCATCGTGTTCTTCTGTTACTGGAAGTTCAGGGTTGCAGTTAATATGCCAAACTTTGGAGATTAAGGTTGATATTTGATAATTGAAAATGGCGCGCTATCTTTGCCTCAACAAAGATTGTGCATCATTCTTTTTTCAATACGAATTTTTTAATTTTAGGTCAACTAAAATCGGTAAGGACAATTTCTTAAAAGTTAGAATTATGATGGAGCATAACAACAGACAGATGGAGAGACTTTCGAAGCCTATGATGGAACCGTTTTCCATTCGCAGATTGGACGAAAGTTGCTATAAAATGAGTTGCCCTACGCCCATGATGCGTTCCATCGTGAATAGTTTCATCTACCTTTCTGAAGGTGAGGTTTTGATAGAGGGAGAGGAGCAGAAAAACACTCTTGTGCGTGCAAATGATTTTTTTCTTTTGCCTCAAGGCGTGGCTTTTTCCATTAAATATTACAAGGATAGTGTGGGTTACATGGGTGCATTTCATTCTGCCTATATGGGCGAAAATTTATTTAGCTCTGAAGCGTTGAAAAAGGTGCGTATGTTACAACTGCATGAGCCAGTAAAGGCCTCCATGAATGCCGCTGAGTCGAAATTTGTTGAGGCTTTGCTAGATCGTATTTATAAGGAGTCATCCAATCCTAAACCTGATGACGCTTTGATTAAATCATTCCTGCTCTCGGCATTGGTGGAGTTGAATAGACTTTCCAGTCCGGGCGTTAGCGTTTTGGTAGACCATATCAGCAATGATTTTTTGGAGATGATTTTTGACGAGTCCAAACCAATCCTTTCCGTGCCTGATTATGCTAGCCATTTTGGTATCACACCTAACCATCTGAATAAAGTAATAAAGAAAAATACCTCCAAACCCGTTTCTCAGTGGATTGAAGAGTCCATAATCATGCGTTCTAAAATTCTTTTAAGGGAGACAAATATGCCGGTTTCAGAGATTGCGGAGACGTTTAAGTTGTTGGATCAGTCCTATTTCTCCCGCAAATTCAAGAAACATGAGGGCATCTCACCTTTCGATTATAGGAAAAGGAATAAAAAGTCCTAATTTTTTAATAAAACAATCCTAAACCACCTCAAAATATAGCAGTAGCTTTGTGGCGTTAAAAAGTGTCGGAAATCTCCGATTTTCAGTAATTGAGGTAAAATGATTCCATTGAATTTTAATAGGTTGATGATTTCTATTTCGCTGATGTTTATATCTGCGAATATTATAGCTGGCGATAATGATTCATTGCGTTCGCATTTACTGAATGAGGTTTCTGTAGAAGTGCCTATAAAAGAGACAAAACCGTTGAGAAGTCGCTCTGTGGCCTCCTCTTCTTTCTCAACTTTACAGATAGAACGCGAAAATATCTCGGCTGCCAAAGACTTTTCTATCTCTACTCCTAACTTTTACATTCCAGATTATGGTTCAAGCATCACTTCGTCCATTTATATCCGTGGATTAGGTGCCAGAATTGACCAACCGGTCATGGGATTGAATGTGGATAATGTTCCCTATATAAATAAGAATAATTACGATTTTGACCTCTTCGACATTCAACGAGTTGAGGTGTTGAGGGGTCCGCAAGGAACTCTATATGGAAGAAATACCATGTGCGGAGTCATGAACGTTTTTACTATTTCTCCTCTCTATTTCAAGGGATTAAAAGCCGAAGTGGATATTTTTCCAACGCATACGGCCAAGGCGAAAGTATCCTATTATGATGGATTGAAAAATGGTAAGCTTTTTTATTCGTTGGCAACTTATGGAGCAAAATCATACGGATTTTTTGAGAATGAATATACTGGAGAGAAGTGTGACACGTCAACAAATTTTGCAGTACGCGGTCGTCTGATTTGGAAACCCAACGGGAAGTTCACCATGGACAATATGATCACGTTTGGAATGCTTTCTCAGGGTGGATATGCCTATGCGGAGTACGATGCGGACAGAGAAATACAACTTCCTGTCAATTATAACGACAAATGTGGATATGAGCGTAAAACCCTTATTGATGGATTGCGAATGCAATATCAATTATCAAAAGTAGAGATATCTTCGCTAACTAGTTATCAGCTTTTAGATGACGATTTGAAACTGGATCAAGATTTTTCTCCAGAAGCTATCTTTACTTTGAACCAAAAACAAAAGGAGCATGCCTTTACTCAAGATTTTGTAGTAAAATCGCGTAAGGCACAACATTGGAACTGGCAGTTCGGCCTTTGGGGCTTCTATAAACAGAATGATATGGATGCTCCTGTTCTTTTCAAACGAGATGGAATTGAGAAGTTGATTTTGACCAACGCTAATAAAGGAATGCAGCAGGTGTTCCCTTCTGAGCGAATTGACATAAGCGACGATCATCTTTTGGTGGCCAGCTCATTTGACTTGCCAACTTATGGTGCGGCGGTCTATCATCAGTCCGAATTCAAGTTGGGCAGATGGTTGCTCACGGCAGGCTTGCGTTTGGACTACGAGTATGCTGAGATGGATTATAAGAACTCATCTGATATGCACTATCTCTTCTCTTTGGTGATGGACGATTATAAATTGGTAGAGACCCGCATGGACGGTAAAGAGAAGAAAACATTCAAGGAGGTTCTTCCGAAGGTGTCACTTCAATATGAACTCAGCAAGGGTAATAATCTCTACGCTTATGTAGCCAAGGGTTACAAGGCCGGTGGTTTCAATACGCAGATCTTCTCTGATATAATTCAAAGCAAGATGATGAACGAGATGATGAATTCTATCGGTGTCTATATGGATGGCATGGGTGCTACTACTTATAACACAGCAGAGGCAACCTCTTACGATCCGGAGCATAGTTGGAACTACGAGTTGGGCGGACATTTTTCAAACTTCGACTCGAAATTGCTGACAGATGTCTCTTTCTTCTATATCGATTGCAGTGATCAGCAACTCACTGTTTTCCCGAAGGGAAAGAGTACGGGCCGTATGATGACCAATGCAGGAAAGACCCGCAGCCTTGGTGGTGAGCTCTCTTTGACTTACCATCTTAACGACTGGATGTTGACCGGAGCTTACGGTTACACCAATGCTAAATTTGTGGAGTTTAATGATGGAAACATCGATTATAAAGATAATTATGTCCCATACGCACCAATGAACACGCTGGCCTTATCTGGACACTATATTTTCCGTTTGAATGGTTTTGTGGACAAGATTATTGTTGCGGCTAATTGGAAGGGCGTAGGCGACATCTATTGGAACGAAAGCAATACGTTGAAGCAAGATTTCTATACCATGCTTGGCTCTTCACTTGCTTTCACGCATAAGAAATTTGAGTTAAGTTTGTGGGGCAAAAACTTGACCGATACGGATTACAACACCTTCTACTTTATGTCGAGAGGCAATAACTTCTTCCAAAGTGGAAAACCTCGCTATTTTGGCTTTACCTTGAAGTACGACGGTTTGTTGGCCCGCTGATTTTGAAAATTATTTAGTAACCATATTAACAAATTAAGTTTTTTAGTGATGAAAAAGATTTTTTTATTATTCATGATGTTCGGAGCTTTGTCTTTCGGTTTCACAGCTTGTAGTGATGACGAAGATGAAGACCCAACAGAAAACAACAATCAGGGAGACGATTGCAAGGAAAAGACTACTTTTTCTTCAGGTTATTTGGGTCAGATGAACGTTTTATATCAAGGACAAAACAATGTCTCAGACAATGTAAATGTAATAGCAACTTTTAATGCTATCAATATCAACATGAAACAGGTTAAGTTTGTTCCTCAAATGCCACCTGTTGACTTGACATTTTCTAATGTTTCATATAAGAAGAATGGTGAGATAATCTCATTTTCATCTGATTCAATCGTTCCTTTGTATGAAGGTGAACCATTGGCTAAATATGCAGGTAAAAATCTGAAAGGAACAATAAACGGTGATAGCATTTCTTTCTCTGTAACACTTGGTTCTTATCCTGTTACTTACAAAGGAACAGTCAATGATGGTTTTGACTATTTAGGACAGTTGGGTATTCTTATCAACGGAGAAAATAGCGAGACAGACAACGTGAATGTTGCTGCATATTATTCATCAATAAGTTTGGATATGATGCAGGTTAAGTTTGTTCCTCAGATGCCAGTAAGAATTGACATCACATTGCCAAACATCCCTGCAACAGCTAAAGGAAAGAGTATCTCTTTTGCTGCAGATTCTGTTGTCCCAACAATGGCAGGAAAACCAGTTGAAAAATATACGGGTAAGAATCTGAAGGGAGTTGTATCTGGTGATAGCATTTCATTCTCTTTGGATTTTGGAGATTATCCAACTTCATATAAGGGTGTTATTGTAAAGTAATAAAAATTCGGTTTTGACCGAATTATATAAGCTTTTTATGGAGAGGTTGTATCGAGCAGGTACAACCTCTTTTTGATATGAGATGTTTCGTCTTTTCATTGCACTGATATCCACGGACTACGTCTGCGGCTATTATAATGCAGCCACCTTCGCGGCTAGTCGGTCGCTCAATGTTTTCTCGTTAAAAAGAACTTTTTTTGAACTAGATTCTGAACCATCTTTTGAGCACCCTAGCTGTGAGGTCTGTCGTTTCCTGATTTAGTTGACCTAAAATAAATTCGTGGTTATAAACTGTTCACGCACTTTTTCTCTTGATCCACAAAAAACGAAAAGGGCCGTATTGTTAAATACAGCCCCCTCTTGTGCGTTATGCTTTTGAACTTTTAGTTCTTTTTGTTGCCTAAAAATTTAAGTAGGTAAAGGAACAAGTTGATGAAATCAAGATAAAGCGTTAATGCTCCAATGATAGAAAGCTTCTTTGCCATTTCTTCATTGTTGATTGTTAAACTCATGTTCTTTAGTTTCTGTGTGTCGTAAGCCGTAAGTCCAACGAATACGATTACTCCAATGAAAGAGATGATCCAATCGAAAGTTGAACTTGCTGTGAAAATATTGACAATGGATGCAATGATAATGCCGATTAGACCCATGATCATGATCTTACCAAGACCAGACAAATCCTTCTTTGTGATGAATCCGAATACTGACATTGAACCGAACATTGCCGCACATACAACGAATGTGTTGGCAATGGAGCTCATCGTATACGCAAGAAATATAACGGAAATTGTAGCTCCATTTATCAACGAATAAAGCACGAAAAGGAATGACAGTACACTATAAGAAAGCTTGTTGATGGCAGCGCTGATGGCTATTACCAATCCGAACTCAGCAATGATCAATCCATAGAATACATATTTGCTGCTGAAAATGAATGTAAGTGCTTGCTCTGAGTTTGCAACGGCAAAAGCAGTCAGTGCAGTGATGACAAGTGCAAATGTCATCCAACCATAAACTTTGGTCATAAAACTTGTGATGGCAGCCTTGATAGAAAGTTCCTGCTCGTAAGTTCTATTCCCTTCTAATTCAAAATTTTGCATGTTTGTTAATTTTATTTGATCTGTTAATACAAAGTAAATGAGATTTTGCTGATAATTCAATATCAAACTATCCTTTTTGAGAGATAGTATCTCTGTGTTTATCTCTTTTTAACCTTTTATTCTTCCTTGTCTTTGTCGGTACAGCAGCATGAGTGTTTCGGAGAAAGTTCGATCTCGCCGTCTCCTTTCTTTACTTTGTTGATGACTACATTCATCTTTTCTTGAATGAACTCGTAACCTTTCTCCTTTGTGTGGGGAAGTAAACAGTCAGAACAATCTTTGATGCCGTTGGATAGATATTTGAAGATTCCCCCACAATCTTCGCCCAACATATAGAGCGGACAGTAGCAGAACATGCAGTTGAACTCCTCCGGCTTGTTTGTTTTATGACAAGGGAAAAAATCACACTCTTTATTGCAATAAAAATCGTATGCCATCGTGTGTTGATTTATTTAAAACTCATCATCAAACTCTTCCTCTTTGTTTTCCTCGTTCTGTCCTTTCTTTTCCTTGTCTTTGCTCATCTTGTTGTTTCCGAAGCGATAGGTGAGGTTGAAGTTGAGAGTACGGCCGTTTCTATGGGATTCTGAAGTCTGGTCGAAATCGTCGCTCCAAGTCTCCGTCTTGCGGTTGCGTGAGTTGAAGATATCTCTAACACCCAGAGCAGCCGTCAACTTACGTTCAAAGAAGCTCTTCTTTACGCTTGCGTTAACTTGGTAATTACTCAATGTTTTACCTTGGGCAATGGCCTTTGGTGAGCTGTAGTTACCAGAAATCTGACCTAGATAGTTGGCAGGGAAGGTGATGTCGGCTGTGATTCTGGCTGTCCAGCTCAGACTGCTTCTCTCCTTAATGGTGACATTGTGTTGACTTACACCTTCTATACCTGATGATTCGGATAGGGTGTATTTTCCACCTTCAAGTAAGTAATAGTAAATGTCAGCACTGCTGGTCAATGTCAATCTCTTGAATCGGTTTCTCAAAACAAGGTCGAAACCGCTTGAATTGGCTGTAGACAGATTGGCGAAAGTCCTCATCATTGTCTCGTCTTCCATCCAACTGTAGTTTTGAATCACGTCATTTGTCCTCTTGTAATAAAGTGAAGAGGTGATGGTGTGGTTCTCGAATGATTTGATGTAGTTCAGCTCGAATGAGTTAGTGTACTCAGGATTAATGTCGGGATTACCGAAACTTACGTTGGCAGCGTCGCTTACGTTGTGGTAAGGGTTTACAAAACGGCTGCGTGGTCTGTTGATTCTCCTTGTATAGCTCAATTGTAGCTCGTTTGTTTTAGAAAAACTATATCCCAAGAAGACAGTTGGGAAGAGGTCGAAATAAGGATCTTTGTCATCCTTTTCGTTGCTGAGGTTCTGTTCCCAATTTATCTCCGTCAACTCGCCACGTAAACCTAAGCTTGTGCTGACTTTACTAATCTTAGTTCCGTACGATGCATAGAGCGCATGTATGTTCTGGTTGTAATCGAAGTCGTTGAACAGACCATACTGAGGGATGAATCCCATTGCATAACCTTCTTTGATGTAGGAGTCGCTCTCATTGTTCGAGAACATGAACGTACTTTTATAACCTATTTCATATTTAGAGGTGAGTGAGTATGGATTTACATAATCACATTGTAAGTAGTAGTTGTTTGTCTTTTCATCATTCTCTTGTGTCTCAATGGAGTTGGAACCAGCAATAAATGTGTTGCTTTGGTCGAAACTCATCTGTACATAGTCTGCATCTGTTTCGCGGTAATTACCAGAATAGCCAATGGAGGTGGAGATCTTCTCTCCGTCTCGGTCAAACTTATGGTCGAAATCGACAGAGAAGCTGAACATCTTTCTATCCATCTCGTTGTTGTTGAATCTTGTCATGGAAGAGGCATTGGTTCTATATCCGTTGATGAAATTACCACGTAGGTAGGTGATGTCGTTCTCGCGGTTACGGTCGCCCAACGAAACCATTCCAGATGCACTGAGGTTACTTCTATAGTTGATCTTATAGATGGTGCCTAAACGAAGAAATCCGGAGTTCATCTTGAAAGTGTAATCTTCGTCTTGTCTTAGAAAAGTAGTGTCGGCACCGAAATGTTGTCTGTCAGTGTATCCGTCACCTGTATTGTTTCGGTTGGAATAACCTACACTGGCTGTGAGGTCAACTTTCTTTGTGCTGTAGGAGATGTTGCCGCTTAACGAACCGCCAATTTTGCTCTCCCATGGATAGTTCAAATCAGCGCTAACAGAGCCGAAATAACCCATCTCTCGGTTTTCTTTCAAAATGATGTTGATGATTCCGGCAGAACCTTCTGCGTTGTGTTTAGCTGAAGGGTTGGTGATGATTTCAACTTTCTCGATGCTGCCGGCTGGTAATTGTTCCAAAATTTCGCCTTGGTTGTCGGCTGTAAGACCAGACGACTTTCCGTTTATCTGAACCTCAACGGCTTCGTTGTTGCGAAGGGTCACAGTTCCTTCGGCGTCAATGTCTACGGATGGGATGACTTTCAAAATCTCAGATGCAGAAATACCCTCGGTATGGGCGTTTTCGTTGACAAGGAATACCTTTTTATCAATATCCATCTGTAAGGAAGAGCGATGCCCCACTACCGTGATTTCCTGTAACATGGCTTCGTCTGGTTTTAATCGGATGCGGCGCAGATTAACGTTGTTTTCAGCGTATGTGAGTGAGAAAAGCACATTACGGCTTTCATAACCTACGTAGCTAATCTCTAGTCTGTAATTTCCATATTCAAGATTTGAAAATAAAAAGGCTCCGGCTGTATCGGTTACCATTCCTGTTCTTGGCTTTGATTCGTAACCAACAAAAAGTTGAACGGTAGCCATTGGTAACGTCTCTTTTGTGTTTTTGTCAATGATGACACCTTTTACGGAGGCATCTCCAGCTTGCGCTGTTACGCTGACGAAAAGTGCGATTATCAGCGGGAGAAAAAATTTAAATTTCATCTTGTTTTTTGATTTCAGAACTCTTCAAGGCAATTTATACCTTGGTTTGCTTTAATACTTATGACTTAAAAGAACTTCTTCAGTTTTGAAGAATAACCCCTTGTAGTCGATATAAATAGTTATGACTAAAAATATCGCGAAAGGTTTAATTACACCAGTGTTTTTTTGAATCTTTAGTGAGCAAATACAAATGCGCTCCAACCAAAGGTGCTTGCTTTTTTTGCAAGCGCAAATTAATCATTTTATCGCATAAAATTGATGTTTTCATCATTAAACGTGGTGGGTCTGTGCAGTAGACCCCAGTTTTGCTTGGAGATAGAGGGTTCTAGAACGGTTGTTTATTTATTTTTCTGGAAGTTGTATCTTTTGGTTCATTTTGGGAGAGAGACGGGGCGCTGGCATGAACCCCAGAAGTTGGACAAAACTTTTGGGTAAAATGAAAAAGATTTTTAAAAAAGTATCAAGTCCTAAATAAGCGTTACAGGTTTTATTGGACAAACATACTATG
>JALNVE010000085.1 GCA_023227695.1 Paludibacteraceae bacterium | reverse complement strand
GATACAAATATGAGCAAATTGTTGAAAATATTCAATCGTATTTTCATTTAAGTCACCACGCAATTTGACCCATTGACACTTAGTATAGTGAAAATACCACGCAATTTGACCTATACGCCAAAATAAAAGGTGGCTAAATAGCCACCTTTTTTATTTTCAATTGGTCCAATTGGTTTTGCCTTTGGCAAAATCTACCTTATCTCTTCAAGAACATCTTTCATTTCATTGAACAACTTCTCCAGTTGGTTCATCTCTTTCGAAAGGAAAGGATAAAACTCCGGCCACTGCTCACGCTTGTGAATATCCAGACCCTCTTTGTGCTTATAGATTCGAGAAACAGGCGTTCCACATGGTTTAATATAAAGTATTTCCCAGATGGCATCAGGGAAATATTTGTCCACAAAGGCATTTTTACAGCTCTCCATCAAGGCTAGCATCTCCAAACGAACATCCTCATTTGGATGGTTCAATTCAAAGATGACGTATGCACCATCACGGGTAGCATCAAACTTCATCTCCACCCCCTTGATTTTTGTATGATAGAGAATCCATTTTTTCTTCCTGTATTTAAAACGGGGGAGTGTCTCACAAAATGCTGAAAATCCTCCCCAAAACTCTTTTTTTAATGCCTTTTCCTCTTCTACTGAATACATAAGCGATAATTTGAGGACAAATGTACAAAAAAGAGGGAAATACTTATGTCTTTGTACACCATTTACCTAAGGTGGTGTCATGGACTCACAGTTTACTAGGCTTTCTGTCTGAAACGGTCAAAACAGGAATGACAATCTTTATTTCTTCCTACTATTTTAACACACCAAAAGTTCAAAAAAATCCACAATAGGTTTGGGAATGCTTTTACAAAGACAGCCAAGAACTTCACTCTGGGTATCAACCATCGTCAGACAGAAACACTCACACCCCTAGCAGGTGGGTGGAAACAAAACCAATTTCATAATTTTTGCAAAAAGAAACTAGGTCTCAAATAAATAAATTATCTTCGCACGATAAAAATTAAGTTAATGAAAGACATAAGTTACGCTTTAGGCCTAAGCATGGCTCAGAACTTCCTAAATTCAGGAATTGACAATCTTGACATCGAGTCATTTAAAAACGGAGTTTCTGACATTTTCGGCAAGAAACAACCTTCAATGAGTCTAGATAATGCTAGAGATTTAATCAACTCTTATTTTGCTAAGATTCAACAAGAGGCAGGAGAGAAAGACAAAAAAGCTGGTGCCGAATTCCTAAAAGCAAACAAGGAAAAGAAAGGCGTTATTGAAACCGAGAGTGGACTTCAATACGAGATTATCACAGCAGGAACAGGAGCTAAGCCAAAGGCTACTAATACTGTACGTTGCCACTACGAGGGCACATTGATCAACGGTACTGTATTCGACAGCTCTTATAGACGTAACCAACCAGCAGACTTCCCTGTAAACCAAGTTATTCCAGGATGGGTAGAGGCACTTCAGTTAATGCCTGTAGGTTCAAAATGGCGTCTTTATGTACCATCTAACCTCGCATACGGCGAATACGGAGCTGGAGACCAAATAGGTCCAAACGCTACCCTTATCTTCGACGTTGAATTGCTTGAAATTCTTTAATCAACCACCATTGAATTTAAAGGTCATATAATTAAATATGTTATCATGAAAAAAAGTATTTTGATTCTTCTTCTCGTTTGCGGATGCATTTTTTCAGCTGAAGCAAAGAAAAAGAAAGAGGTTAAAACAGCAGCTCCTGCAACGACGGAGTTGAAATCACAAATTGACTCGGCGAGTTATGCGATCGGTCTAGATATCGGTAATAACCTTTCGAACAATCTGAAGAACGTCCCTGGTGGACCATTCAAGACTGAATTACTTCTCGAAGCTTTAAATAAAATGATTAAAGGAGACACAGCAAACCTTTCTCTTAAGGTTGCCGATGCCCAGAACATTTATCAGTCATATATCAAAGCAGCTGAAGAAGAGTTAAACAAAAAGACATTGGCTGAAAACCAGATTTTCTTGGACAACAATAAAAAGAACCCAAGTGTTGTAACTACCCCATCCGGATTACAATATGAAGTGATCAAAGAGGGAACACCTGACGGCATCAAACCAAAGGGATCTGACAAGGTAAAGGTAAACTACAAGGGTACATTGATCGACGGAACCGTTTTCGACAGTTCATCATCTCCAATAGAGTTCGGTCTGAACCAGGTTATTCCAGGATGGACTGAAGGATTACAGTTGATGACGGTAGGATCCAAGTATAAATTATACATCCCATCTCAACTAGCTTATGGACCTCGTGCTATGGGCAAGATCAAACCCAACTCAGTGCTTATCTTTGACGTTGAGTTGCTTGATGTAACTCCTGCTCCAGGAGAAGCAACTGTTGAACCAGGGAAAATCAAAACTGGAAAATTCCAATTTGATCAATATCAGAAAAGTAACAAATAATTATCAATGAATAACAAAATGAAAAAAAAAATTTTATTAGGTTCTGTCCTAGTTTCAGGATTGGCTCTATGTTCTTGCCAAAACGGTGGTGTTAGCACACCAAAAGCTGCACTTGTTAACGAAGTTGACTCTGTTAGCTACGCATTAGGTCTAAATGTAGGTACTGGTTTCGGTAAAGAGTTAAAGTCTCTTCCTGGTGGAAAAGTAAACAAAGACGCTCTTCTTGCAGGATTCATCCAAAGTTTGAGAGAAGACACTAGCAACTATCAGATTGACATAAAGAATGTTCAGACTATTCTTTCTACCTATTTCCAGAAGGCTGCTGAAGAAGACAAGATGAAAGCTATGCTTAAGAACGACAGCATCCTTAGCGAGAACAAGAAGAAAGAGGGCGTTGTTGTTACAGAAAGCGGCCTTCAATATAAGGTTCTTACTGAAGGTAAGGGACCAAAGCCAACAAAAGACGATATCGTAAAGGTTAACTATACTGGTAAATTGGTTGACGGAACTATCTTCGATAGCTCTGTACAAAGAGGTGACACTGCAAAATTCCCTGTAGGTGCAGTTATTCCAGGATGGTCTGAGGCATTGCAATTAATGCCTGTAGGTTCAAAATGGGAGTTGACAATCCCTTCTCAGTTAGCTTACGGAGAGAGAAACGTTGGTTCTATCCCAGCAAACTCTGTTCTTATATTCGAAGTTGAGATGGTTGGCATCGAACCAAAAGCAGAAGCTCCTAAGAATTAATTTCTAGTTACTTCCTATATGAAAGGCCAGCATTTTTTGCTGGCCTTTTCTTTTGGATACAGTGACACGATTAATAGAATCAAGTACAAAACCCTATGGGTTGGTTAAATTCAGGATCCATCTCAAAAACAGGTAGACGTGATCAAATATTATGTTTATCCGCAATTATGCATAAATGAATTGCATATAATCATACATAACCCATGAATTATTTTATCTCCTTCGATTCTATGTTATGCAAACGTTATTTCAACTTTCTTCAAAAAAACACCTTCCCTCTTTTCATAAATTTACAATTTGTCACTTTATTTTAATTTGTTATTTATACTTATTTTGGTTAGCTACCTAAAAAAATCATATATTTGCGAAAACTAATTTCGTATTTTAGGGAGCAATGAAAAGAATATTATCATTCATAATTATATCTCTTTGCCTGTCAACCATTTCGGCACAGAGAAGCATAATTTACAACAACCAGGACAAATTATTCTATGAAGGCAAAGAGATGTATGATCAAGGATTATACAGCACCGCTTTCCGCTACTTCGACGAATATTACCAGACATTAAATAAAGACAGGTCTCCTCTCTACGCCGAGACGGAGTATTACCTTGCCAGCGCAGCCTACAAAATGCAGCGCAAAGATGCTTTCAAACGCTTGGAACTCTTTGTTGAAAACAATCCGTACTCTACCCGCTTGGGTTATGTGTACTTCTTGCAAGGTTCACTCCATTACCAAAAGAACAAATTCAAGGAGACAATAGAACTCTACGAGCAATGCAACCCATCTGACCTTTCAAAAGAGGAGAGGAGTGACTATCACTTCCGTATGGGTTACAGCCAGTTGCAATGTGGCAATAAAGAGGCTGCCAAGAAAGAGTTCTTGACCCTTCTTTCTACTGACAGTAAATATGATGCTTCTGCTAAATACTACAACGCATACATAGATTACGAACAGAAGGATTACGAAGCTGCATTGCCAGCCTTCTCCTCTTTGGAGGAGAATCCTGACTACGAAGCCATCGTTCCTTACTACATCATCCAAATCTACTACTTCCAGAAGAAGAACGAAGAGGTGATCAAGAAGGGTGAAGAACTTCTAAACAAATATCCTGACAACAAAAACAACATCGAGGTTTACAGACTTCTTGGTGAGTGCTACTTTCAAAAGAAAGATTACAACAACACCATTAAATACCTCTCACTTTATGAGAGCAAGGCAGAGCAAGTGCTTCGCAACGACATGTACATGTTGGGAATCTCCTACTTCAACATAGGCAACTGCGACAAGGCCATGGAGCACCTGAAACAGGTTACTACAATGGACGACCTCATGACGCAGAACGCTTACCTTCACTTGGGTAGCTGCTACCTCAAGAAGGACGATAAGACCAGCGCACGTATGGCTTTCGAGTCTGCTTCGCGCGTCGATTATGACAAGAACATTCAGGAGGAGGCTCAATACAACTACGCTTTGATCGTATATGAGCAGTCTTACTCTCCATTCAACGAGTCCATCATCGCGTTCCAAAAATTCTTGGAACTCTTCCCTCAGTCTAAATATGCCGACAACATCTACGACTACACGGTAAACGTTTACCTCACCACCAAGAACTACGAAGAGGCTCTTAACTCTATCGACAAAATCAAGGTGAAGAACGCTAAGATTCTTGAGGCTAGACAACGTCTGCTTTACTGCATGGGTATTCAGAAATACACCGAGGCCGATTACAACAAAGCCATCGAATACTTCACTCAGTCGCTCGAAGACGGCAAGTACAACCGCACAACGGAGGCTTCAGCCATCTTCTGGAGAGGCGAGGCTTACTACCGCTTGAAAGACTTCAAGAAATCATCTGAAGATTACCATAAATTTGTCAACTCTGTTGGAGCGAGAAACTGCGAAGAGTTCACGCTTGCTCACTATAACCTCGGTTACAGCTACTTCACAGACAAGAATTACAACGATGCACTCGGTTGGTTCCGTAAGTACATCAACATGGAGGAGAAGAACAAAACCCTTATCGCTGATGCCAACAACCGTATCGGCGACTGCTACTTCAACAACCGTGATTTCGAAAACGCAGAGAACAGCTACGCTAAGGTTTATGCTTTGAAAGGTCCGGGAGCCGATTACGCTTGTTTCCAACAAGGTTTCGTACAAGGCTTGCGCAAGAACTACAAAGGCAAGATCGCTACATTGAAAAAGTTGATCAACACCTTCCCTAACTCAGAATACATCGCAGACGCTATGTATGAGATAGGACGTTCTCACATCATGTTGGGCGACAACAAATCAGCCATCGCCACTTACGACGAGATGGCGACCAAATATCCTCACAGCACGTTGAGCCGCAAGGCTAAACTGCAGACTGCCATGTTGTACGACGAGATAAAAAGTCACGATAAATCCATTAAGATTTACAAAGAAATCATAGACTTCTTCCCTAACAGCGTGGAGGCAAAGACCTCTCTTGAAAGTTTGAAGACCATCTACTTCGAGAAAGACGATGTTCAAGGTTATGCTGATTACGTTGCTACTCTTGGCGGACTCACTACTTTCAAAAAGTCAGAACAAGACTCCCTCACTTATCTTGCTGCTGAGAGAATCTATTTAAAAGAGAATTACACAAAGGCAATCGAGAGTTTCAACCGCTACTTGGAAAAATTCCCAGAGAGCGGATTCGTCAACAATGCTCGCTTCAACCTAGGAAACTCCTACTATAAGACAGGCGACAAGGCTAAGGCCAAAGAGCAATATGTCATCGTCACCTCAAAGGCAGGCAACTCCAACATGGAAGAGGCATTGGCTAAACTTGCTGAAATCCAATACGACCAGCAGGAGTACGAGCCAGCTGTTGAGACGATGCAGAAACTGCTTGCCGTTGCGCAGAGCACGGAGAACCGCCAGGCGGCAAAAATCGGTCTGCTCAGAAGCTACACGATGTTGGACAAGACAGACGAATCTATCGAAGCTGCTTCTCAGCTGATCAGCGGAGACAACCTCGACCCTGCCATTCGTCGTGAAGCCCTCTACTCCAGAGCTAAGGCCAACGAAAAGAAAGGAAATACAGCTGATGCCTTCACTGACTACAAGGAGCTTTCTGACAACTGCCTTGACAAGTACGGAGCTGAAGCTAAATATAGAGTGGCTGAATATCTGAATAACGGATACAAGTCTGCTGAAGCAGAGAAAGAGATATTCGACTTCATCGACAAGAATACGCCTCACCAATATTGGTTGGCAAAGAGCTTCTTGCTTTTGGCCGATATCTACATGCAGCAAGGCAACGACTTCGAAGCTAAACAATATCTGCTCAGCTTGAAGGAGAATTACAAAGGCGAAGATGACATCGCCGGAGAAATTAAGGTTCGTCTCGACCAGATTTCCCAAAAAGAGATGCAAAAGGTAGTCAACGAATAAAACCTTTATTTATCGAAGCGAAGAAGAGGAAAATCAGAAATAAAAGACCTCGTATTCGTATACATTTTAAAAGAGGACATAACAGATTTCTTATGAAAAGAATAGCATATTTGGTAGGTGCTTTGCTTGGCGGATGTTTCACTGCATCTGCTCAAACAGCAGAAACCGATACAACCATAACAAGAAACATTGAAGTGGTGAAAGAGTACAACCCCGTAATACGCGAGGCTGGAAAAATCAACACGATGCCGGAATTGAAACCCATCAATACAAAGAAGATTACACCTAATTATTCTGTATGGACCAGTTCATTCAATCCGAAGGCCGACGTCATTCCGTCTCTTGACTACGCTCTGGCCAGCGAGAATGAGGAGAACGCAAGAATAACCGACCACTACATTAAACTAGGTGTTGGCAACTACACCTCTTTCTTGGGTGAAGGTTATACTCCAATCTATAAAGATTCTAGGTACTTGATAGATATCTATGCTAAACACCTCTCTTCTTTCGGAAAGGTTGATTTAACTCCTGATCTCTACCCTGCCCTCCCTTCAGAGATTGAATCAGACGCACGCGACAACGACACCAAGATAAAGGCCTCCTTACTGCGTAGTTACCGTCAATCGGAGCTCAGCTCTTTTGCCGGATTCGGATACAACGCTTTCAACTACTACGGTTACGACTCTTTTGCACAGGCTGCTGCCCTTAACAACGAGTCTGTATACAAAGGTAACAAACAGGCATACACCAACTTCGATTTGAATTTGCGTTACCGCACAAAAGATTATGTTGGAAAATGGAAGTACGATTTACAAACCAACTACCAATATTTCAACAACAAGACAAAAGTCTCTGAGAGCACTATCTACACCAATCTGATGGGCGATTACAGAATGGAGACCTCCTCTTTACGCGCTACATTGGAGATGTATAACATCTTTATGAGCCTTCCGGAGAATATTGATATTTACGACTTCGAAAACGAAGAAAATGCTAAGAACCATACAATCATAAAGATCAGTCCAAACTACCGTTTCGAAAGCTCTTTTGGTGTTTTCCATATCGGTGTTAAGGGAGTCTTCGGCTTGGGTCAGGGTCGTCCGGGAACTATCATCCCTGACATCTACGGAACCATCCGCCTCATTGATAAGAAGCTTTATCTCTATGCTGGTGTAACCGGCGACTATCAGGTAAACAACTACCGCCAAATGACCATGTTGAACCAATACATCTCACCCGATATCCGCGTAGAGGACACTTACATCCCTATCGACGTTTACTTAGGTGTGAAAGCCAACGTTGCCAAGAAGGTTAACCTCGACGTTTATGCAGGTTATAAGGTGATCAACAACCCATTCTTCTTCGTCAACAAGACCATAAAGAAACAGGCATTCAACACATTCGATGTGGTTTACGGAAAGGACGCAGGTTTGTTCAACGCAGGTATCAACACTATCTACAACTGGACAGACAAGCTATCTTTGACATTGCAGACAAGATACAACGCATGGTCGCTCGACAAGATCGACAAGCCTTGGCAGATGCCAACTTTCGAGTTGGACTTCAGAACCAGCTACCGCATCACCGAATACCTACGCATGGAGCTCGCTTACGAGTTTGAAGGAGACCGTCATGCAAGTGTAGGAAAAGAATCAGTAGCAATGGAAAATGCACACGACATCAGCTTAGGAGCAAGCTACAGCGTTTTGAGCTTCGCCAATGTGTTCCTCAATCTGAACAATATCTTGAGTCAGGAATATCAAAATTGGTACGGATACACAGCCCACAGATTCAACATCATGGGAGGTGTCTCTTTGAACTTCTAAAGAAGAGTTAGCTATGCTCTTCATATTTGTCATCATAATCGTATTCTACTTCGTCTATACAGGATGGGGAAATCCCAGAAACTATAACGACGGGTACGTACTTCCACCTCTCAACAATGCCATCATGGGCATTATTGCAGTGGTAATGGAAGCAGATGGTGCGACTACAAAATCCGAGCTCAGCTACGTAAAAGATTATCTTTTCTCCAAATATGGAGAATATCAGGCAAAACAGAACCTGATGATTCTGCGCAACTTGCTGCAGAAACCCGAAAAGATACAGGACATACGTCCCCATTGTGTACGGATAAACCGCAACTTCAATTATCCGGAGAAGGTACAGTTTCTGACGTTGCTTTTCTATATAGCAAGAGCTAACGGCAGCAGCTCTCAGGCTGAACTGAGGGTTATCTATCAATATGCTAAATACACAAGCATACCATCTCATGTTTTTTACCAATTAAAAGAGAGGATCGTTGGTCAAACAGAAGAGAACTATCACGAAGATAATCGCCGAAGATACAGGCAACAGCAACAACAGCCGGCAGACAACTCAGAGTCTATGCTGACCAAGGCATACCAGATTTTAGGCGTACCCTCTACTGCCACTGATGCCGAACTGAAAAGCCGCTTTCGACAACTGGTAAAACAGTGGCACCCAGACAAGTTTGCCGGACACTCCGAGGCCGAAATTGAAAATGCCACCAAGATGTTCCGAAAAATCAATAATGCATATAACTATATTTGCAAGAAGAGGGGAATTGCGTAAGGCACAAAATGGTTAAAGGAGAGTTATTTTTGTTTTAATAACACACATTCTCTTCAGAAAATAAACAAACAATAGAAAGTGTTTTAATTTTAACAAAAAAAATCTAAAGAACCGAATATTATGTTTTACTTTGCTTAGTATAATGAAATAGAAAAAAGAAGCTGATAAAAACAAAATGAAATCTTCTTATAAAACAACTTCTGCTATCTATTGACCCAAAAAGAGACCGACAACGTCGGAACAACATTTAAAAGAAAAAAGTAAAACTACTTAATACACTATACTATTAACAAATTTGGATTGCAGTGCGGTATTACATTATCCTCTGAGATCCAATAAAAAAGATGCAAATGAAAAAGATTTATTTTATTTATCCAGCTATTATCGCAGCAGGGATGGCCATGTCATCTTGCAGTGGAAATTCAGGAACTAACTCTAATGCAACCAAAACAGACAGTATTCCAGCTCCTGAGTTGTGTGGAATGAAATGCGAATTTGTTCCAACAAACAGTAATGCGATTATCTACGGAAAGAACCTTACTGGTGCTAAAGCCATTTTTAATGGAGGAGATACTGCTTCAGCAGAAAATGGTTCAAACGATTCTGTTCTAATTGTTAAGGTTCCTGCAAACGCAAAAGCTGGTGCCATAGAGATTACGAATGGAAGCAAATCCACAATATCAAAATTCTTGTTCAGAGATAACAGAAATCATATCATTGATTTTGACTCCAAACTTGCATCATGGGGAGGTTATTTCCCTTTTGACGAGAAAGGTCAAAAAATCACTTCAACATTAGAGATTGGCAAGTTGCCTGCTGCCCTTCCTGATACCATTTCAGGAAACTATGGATTCCTTTTCGGTAATTATATCGAAGATTGGACAATGACATTCCCTACCTATTTGCAATATTGCGCAGATCCAAACGACGGTGGTAGAGGCAATGTTTCTGTTGCAGGAGAATACAAGGATCTTGGCCTTCAGAACTTAGCATTGAAGTTTGAGGTTTTCATTCCAGCAGAAGCTGCTTACGTTGGTCCTAAGACAGAGATTTTCTTCGGTCCTATTAATGCTGAAAACAAACACGGACGTGAAGAGTCTGCTATCTATTTCTGGAAACCTTTCGAAAAGGCTCCTTACAGCACCGACGGATGGATTACCGTTACTGTTCCTTTCACAGAATTCACTCACGGAACAACGTCTGACGACATCGCTTCAAAGTTCAAATTAGACGTGGAAAAGTCAACAAACTTAAGTTTCGTTGTTTTCGGTCGTGTTGTCAACAAAGAAAAACCAATTTTCATGTGCGTGGATAACTTAAGAGTTGTTCCTATCAACTAATAGAACCACTATCAAGTCCTAAATAAGCGTTACAGGTTTTATTGGACAAACATACTATGATTTATCCATTCCAGCAAGCTAGCTTGCTGGAATGGATATTTTTTTTGATTTGTATTTTTTTATTTT
>JALNVE010000084.1 GCA_023227695.1 Paludibacteraceae bacterium | reverse complement strand
TTTATTTATTAATATAGGAGGAATTGTAAATGTCAAGAATAGGAAAATTACCAATTAGTATTCCATCTGGAGTTACAGTTTCTGTGAAAAATAACACAGTTACAGTGAAAGGTCCTAAGGGAGAACTTTCTCAATATGTAAATCCTGATATAACTGTAGATGTTAAGGATGGTCAAATTGAAGTGACAAGAAAAACTGATGAAATCAATCATCGTTCTTTGCACGGATTGTACCGTTCTTTAATCAACAATATGGTTCTCGGTGTGTCTCAAGGTTACAAGAAAGAATTGGAACTTGTCGGTGTTGGTTATCGCGTATCAAACCAAGGTCAAGTTATAGAATTCGCACTTGGTTATACTCACAATATTTTCTTGCAATTGCCTAAGGAAGTAAAAATAGAGACTAAGAGTGAACGTAACCAGAATCCTTTGGTTATCTTGGAAAGCTGCGATAAACAGCTTATTGGTCAAATTTGTGCCAAGATCCGTACATTCCGTATGCCAGAACCTTATAAAGGTAAGGGTGTTAAGTTTGTAGGCGAAGAGATTCGTAGAAAGGCTGGTAAATCAGCTTCTGCTAAGTAACTTACGTAAATAGATGTTATCATGACTGAAAAAATTCAAAGAAGACTCAAAATAAAAAGAGGTATTCGTGCTAAAATCTCAGGATCAGCAGAACGTCCTCGAATGACAGTTTTTAGAAGTAATAAGCAGATATATGTTCAGTTAATTAACGATTTGACTGGCGTTACTTTGGCTTCAGCTTCTTCTCTGTCACTTACTGACAAAGTAGCTAAGAAAGATTTAGCTGCTAAAGTTGGTGAAATTGTAGCGAAAAAGGCTCAGGAAGCTGGAATTACAGAAGTGGTTTTTGACCGTAATGGTTATTTATACCATGGAAGAATTAAGGAATTGGCTGATGCCGCACGTAAAGGAGGAATTAAATTTTAATATATTATGGCTGGAGAAAATAGTAAGGTAAAAACAACCAACGACTTGGAATTGAAAGATAGACTAGTTGCTATCAATCGTGTTACTAAAGTAACAAAAGGAGGTCGTACATTTAGTTTCGCAGCTATAGTAGTTGTTGGAAATGAAGAAGGTGTTGTAGGTTATGGTCTTGGTAAAGCAAGTGAGGTAACTGCTGCTATTGCTAAGGGTGTTGAATCTGCAAAAAAGAACCTTGTTAAGGTTCCTGTATTAAAAGGAACAATTCCTCACGAGCAAGAAGCTAAATTTGGCGGAGCTGAAGTCCTTTTGAAACCTGCATTTCACGGAACAGGAGTTAAGGCTGGTGGTGCGATGCGTGCCGTATTGGAGAGTGTTGGTATCACTGACGTCTTAGCAAAGTCTAAAGGCTCTTCTAATCCTCACAACTTAGTTAAAGCTACGATTTTGGCATTGAGCGAGATCAGAGATCCATATACTATTGCTCAGAATCGAGGTATTTCAATGGAAAAAGTGTTCAAAGGATAAATAGAGTAAATTATGGCTACAATTAAAATTAAGCAAGTAAAAAGTAAAATCGGATCTCCTAAGAAGCAAAAAGCTACTTTGGAAGCTCTAGGTTTAAAGAAAATTAACTCTGTTGTTGAACATGAAGCTACTCCTCAAATTTTAGGAATGGTTGAAGCTGTTAGACACTTGGTTATTGTAGAAAAGTAAAAATCAAATTTGATATAAAAGATTAAGATATGGATTTGAGTAATTTAAAACCAGCTGCAGGCTCGAACAAGACTGGTAGAAGAATTGGTCGTGGACCAGGATCAGGATTGGGAGGAACCTCTACAAGAGGTCATAAGGGAGCTAAAGCTCGTTCTGGATATTCCCAAAAACTCGGTTTTGAAGGAGGCCAGATGCCGTTGCAACGTCGTTTGCCTAAGTTCGGTTTCAAGAATGTAAATAGAATTGAATATAAAGCTGTTAATATTGATGTGCTTCAGAAATTAGCTGAAGCAAAGAAAGTTGACGCAATCGATTTGAATGTTCTTTCAGAGGCTGGCTTGATTTCTAAGAATGATTTAGTAAAAGTTTTGGGTAATGGATCTTTGTCAGCTAAGTTGACTGTTTCAGCTCACGCTTTTTCTCAATCTGCTAAATCAGCTATCGAAGCTGTAGGTGGAAACGTTGTAATCTTAGGAAAATGAAGAAACTTGTAGAAACAATAAAGAATATTTGGAAAATCGAGGAATTAAGAACTCGTATTTTCATTACGTTTTTATTTGTTTTGATATACCGTTTCGGTTCTTATATAGTTCTTCCGGGTATTAATCCGGGAGAACTTTCTGAGCTTGAAAAGCAGACTAGTGAAGGTTTGATGTCTTTGTTGGATATGTTCTCAGGAGGTGCTTTTTCTAATGCGTCTATATTTGCGTTGGGAATCATGCCTTACATTTCAGCATCCATTGTCATCCAATTGCTCACTATAGCTGTTCCTACTTTTCAGAAAATGCAGAAAGAAGGCGAAAGTGGACGTCGTAAGATTACACAGTACACTCGCTATTTAACTGTGTTGATTCTACTTCTTCAAGGCCCATCATACCTAGTAAACCTTTCTATTCAGATGAATGGTGCTATGCCTGCTGATTGGTGGTTTAAAATTTCATCTACTATTATTCTGTGTGGTGGAAGTATGTTTGTGATGTGGTTAGGAGAACGTATTACAGATAAAGGAATTGGAAATGGTATCTCATTTATCATCTTGGTTGGAATTATTGTTCGTTTCCCAAGTGCTGTTACTCAAGAATTTGCTTTCTGTTTGAGTGACAACGAGGGAGGTGGACTTATCAAGTTCTTGCTAGAGATAGTGTTCTTCTTAGTTGTAATTGCAGCTTCTATTCTTTTAGTTCAAGGTGTAAGACGAGTTCCTGTACAGTATGCTAAGCAGATGCTAGGAAACAAACAGTATAGTGGTGCTCGTCAATACTTGCCATTGAAAGTAAATGCAGCTAATGTGATGCCTATCATCTTTGCTCAAGCAATTATGTTCATCCCATTGTTGGTTGCACCTATGTTGTTTAAGGGTGGTGAAGCTGAAGGTATGTTAGGTAAGTTTACAAGTCCTGATGGATTTTGGTATAATTTGATTTTCGCTTTGTTAATCATTTTGTTTACTTACTTTTATACTGCAATCACAATAAATCCGACACAGATGGCTGAAGATATGAAACGTAATGGTGGATTTGTTCCTGGAGTCAAGGCTGGTTCTGCTACTGCAGATTATATCGACTTGATTATGTCAAGAATCACTCTTCCTGGTTCTATTTTCTTAGCAATTATCGCAATTTTGCCTGCAATTGCAAGATTGTTTGATATAAAGATGTCGTTCGCTCAGTTCTTTGGAGGTACATCCTTGCTTATTATGGTAGGTGTTGTCCTTGATACTTTACAACAAGTGGAGAGCCATTTGTTAATGCGTCATTATGATGGATTATTAAAGTCGGGAAGAATAAAAGGTAGATCAGGAGTTTCTGCATATTAAGAGTGGAATAATAGATGATATTCCTGAAGACAGATGAAGAAATTGAGCTTATGCGTATCAGTAACGATCTTGTTGCTTGTACGTTGGCAGAAGTAGGAAAGAATATTAAACCTGGCATAACAACTTTGCAGTTAGATAAAATTGCAGATGCATTTATAAGAGACAACGGAGCAATTCCGAGTTTTTTAGGTTATGAAGGTTATCCTAATTCAATTTGTACATCTGTAAACGATCAGGTTGTTCACGGAATTCCATCGAAATATGTTTTGAAAGAAGGTGATATCATTTCCGTTGACTGTGGTGCTGAAAAAAGTGGCTTTCATGGTGATTCTTGCTATACGTTTTGTGTAGGTGAAGTTTCTGAAGAGGCAAGACAGTTATTAAAGACCACTCGCGAATCTTTATACGAAGGAATTAAATTTGCTATTGAAGGTAAGCGTATTGGTGATATCGGTCATGCGATTCAGACTTATTGTGAGAATCGAGGATACTCTGTAGTTCATGGAATGACTGGTCATGGTATAGGTAAAAGTATGCATGAAGAACCAAAAGTTCCGAATTATGGAAAAAGCAGTTTCGGTACCAAATTAAGAATTGGTATGGTTGTTGCTATTGAACCGATGATTAATTTAGGTAAACAAAATATTTACTTTGCGGATGATGGTTGGACTGCGAAAACCTCTGATGGTAAGATTTCTGCTCATTTTGAGCATACAGTCGCAATATCTAAAGGACAAGCAGATATATTATCTTCGTTTAAGTATATTGATGAAATTTTAGAAAATAACGTAAAGTAAAGTATGGCCAAGCAAGCTGCAATTGAACAGGATGGCACTATAGTCGAGGCATTATCAAATGCCATGTTTCGTGTTGAGTTGGAAAATGGGCATGAGATTACAGCTCATATTTCTGGTAAAATGAGAATGCATTACATTAAAATTTTGCCAGGTGATAAAGTTAGAGTTGAAATGTCACCTTATGATCTGACAAAGGGACGAATTGCTTTTAGATATAAATAATTATAATAAATATGAAAGTAAGAGCATCATTAAAAAAACGTACTCCTGAATGTAAAATAGTAAGGAGGAAGGGTCGTTTGTATGTTATCAATAAGAAAAATCCTAAGTATAAACAACGTCAAGGATAATTTTATTATTTTTGCAAAAAATTAGTTTATGGCTATAAGAATAGTTGGTGTAGATTTGCCGCAAAATAAGAGAGGCGAAATTGGTTTGACTTATATATACGGTATTGGCCGTAGTGCAGCAACCAAAATTTTGAATGAAGCTGGTGTTGATAAAGACATCAAAGTAAAGGATTGGACAGATGATCAGGCTGCTAAGATTCGTGAGATTATTGGCGCTAACTTCAAGGTAGAAGGAGATCTTCGTTCTGAAGTTCAATTGAACATCAAACGTTTGATGGATATCGGATGTTACAGAGGTATTCGTCATCGTCTTGGATTGCCATTACGTGGACAAAGCACAAAGAACAATGCTCGTACTCGTAAAGGAAAGAAGAAAACAGTTGCTAACAAGAAAAAGGCAACTAAGTAATAGTTAGCTATAAATAACGCTATTAAATAATAAAATATATGGCAAAAAAAGCAGTAGCAACCAAAAAAAGAGTAGTAAAAGTTGACGCTAATGGAGAGTTACACGTTCACTCATCTTTTAATAACATTATCGTTTCTTTGTCTAATTCAGAGGGTCAGATTATTTCTTGGTCTTCAGCTGGTAAAATGGGCTTCAGAGGTTCTAAGAAGAACACTCCATATGCAGCTCAGATGGCAGCACAGGATTGTGCAAAGGTAGCATTCGATCTTGGTTTAAGAAAGGTGAAAGCGTATGTAAAAGGTCCAGGAAATGGTCGTGAGTCAGCTATCAGAACTGTACATGGTGCTGGTATTGAAGTGACTGAGATCGTTGACGTAACACCACTACCACATAATGGTTGTCGACCACCTAAAAAACGTAGAGTTTAATTTATTTACAAATTTCTTTCGAATCTCGCAATTGTGAATAGATTGCATTTTAAACCTCTCTGCAATCGCGGCTGCACGATTCAAGGTTTGGAAATAAAACAAAATAAAAAAAATGGCTAGATATATAGGTCCAAAATCAAGAATTGCACGTAAGTTTGGAGAAGCTATCTTTGGTCCAGACAAAGTTCTGTCAAAGAGAAATTTCCCTCCAGGCCAACATGGTGTAAACAGAAGAAAGAAAATTTCTGAATACGGCATTCAGTTGAATGAGAAACAGAAGGCCAAATATACTTATGGATTATTAGAAAGACAATTCCGTAATTTGTTCGAGAAAGCAACTAGAACAAAGGGTATTACCGGTGTGATTTTGTTGCAATTATTAGAAACTCGTCTTGACAATGTAGTTTATCGTCTAGGTATAGCACCTACTCGTGCAGCTGCTCGTCAGTTAGTTTCTCACAAACATATTGTAGTAGATGGTAGTGTTGTTAACATCCCTTCATACTCAATCAAACCGGGACAGATTGTTGGTATTCGCGAGAAATCAAAATCTTTGGAAGTTGTAGCTGATGCATTGTCTGGTTTCAACCATAGCAAATATGCATGGCTAGAATGGGATAATTCTTCATTATCTGGTAAATTCTTACATTTGCCAGAGAGAGCTGATATTCCAGAAAATATCAAAGAACAATTGATCGTCGAATTATACTCTAAACAATAATTTATCCATGGCTATATTAGCATTTCAAAAACCCGATAAAGTTATCTTGTTGGAATCGGACAATTTTCAAGGAAAATTTGAATTTCGTCCGTTGGAACCAGGTTATGGAATCACTATCGGTAATGCTTTAAGACGTATCTTACTGTCTTCTTTGGAAGGATTTGCAATCACTTCTGTTAAAATTGATGGTGTAGATCACGAATTTTCAGCAATTCCGGGAGTAATAGAGGATGTAACCAATATTATCTTAAACTTAAAACAAGTTCGGTTTAAACAGAAAGTTGAAGAGGTTGAGAACGAGAAGGTTACGGTTTCTGTTTCGGGAACCGAAGTGTTCAAGGCTGGGGATATAGCTAAAAGTTTAACTGGATTCGAAGTTTTAAATCCAGATTTGGTAATTTGTCGTTTGGATCCTGAAGCGAAGTTCAAGATGGAGATGAATATCGGCAAAGGACGTGGTTACGTTCCTGCTGAGGAGAATAGGATTCCTGGTTCGGAGATTGGTGTAATCGCTATCGATTCCATTTTTACTCCTATTAGGAATGTGAAGTATACTGTCGAGAATTATCGTGTAGAGCAAAAGACTGATTACGAAAAATTAATTTTAGAGATTAGTACTGATGGATCTATCCATCCAAAAGAGGCATTGAAGGAAGCTGCTAAGATTCTAATTTATCATTTCATGTTATTCTCTGATGAGAAGATTACTCTTGACGCTAATGATGGAGATGGTAATGAAGAGTTCGATGAAGAAGTATTGCACATGCGTCAGTTGTTAAAGACTAAGCTTGTTGATATGGATTTGTCAGTTCGTGCATTGAACTGTTTGAAAGCAGCAGATGTTGAAACTTTGGGTGAATTGGTTGTGTTTAATAAGAACGATCTGCTCAAGTTCAGAAACTTCGGTAAGAAGTCTTTGACTGAATTGGATCAATTATTGGATAATCTCAGCCTTTCATTTGGTATGGATATCTCAAAATATAAATTAGATAAAGAGTAATAACAATGAGACATAATAAGAAATTCAACCACTTAGGAAGAACAAGTGCTCATAGAGACGCTTTACTTTCTAACATGGCATGTTCTTTGATCAAACATAAGAGGATTAATACTACACTTGCAAAAGCTAAGGCTTTGAGAAAGTATGTTGAACCTCTCTTGACAAAGGCAAAAGATGATTCTACGGCATCACGTAGAGTTGTTTTCAGTTATCTTCAGAACAAGGAAGTTGTTACTGAATTGTTCAGAGATGTAGCTCAAAAAATAGCAACTAGACCTGGAGGTTACACTCGTATTATCAAGACAGGTTTCCGTTTAGGTGATGCTGCACAAACTTGTTTTATCGAATTAGTTGATTACGATGAAAACATGTTGAAGCAAAAAGCTAAGAAATCTACTAAGGTTCGTCGTTCTTCTAAGAAGAAGGCAGAATCAGCTCCAGTAGATGAAGAGTCTACTTCAGTAGAAGAGGCAAAAGCTGAGTAATAGATATAATCTATAAAATAGCGTGGGATATTTATATCCCACGCTTTTTTTATGCCTATATGAGAATTGATGAGAACATAGATGCGAATATTGGGAATCAGGAGTCAGTAGAAATTTAGGGATAAGCTCTTTTGAATCCAAAATTAGGGCGTATAGGTCAAGTTGTATGATATTTTTACCATACAGATTATCAATGGATCATATAGAGTGGCGACTAGCATAAATAAGTCAGCGTCATTTATTTGTCCTTGACTTTCTCATGCTGAGACCTTATTTATATGCCAAGAAAACCCACATATGAATCGTTTGCAATAAAGCTCTTTGGGATGGTTTTTGTTGAGGAACCTAAAACTACAGCCAACGCATTTGTAGGTCTGAACTCCATTATGTTTGTGAACCTCATACCTGACATCTGCTCTTGTGCATTTTGCTTGTATTTTGGTTTTGAATCTCTCAAACCACCAGCATTTAGAGTAGGTTAGAGCTTGTTGCACCACGCAGTTTGACCTATACGCCTAAATTTCGTACTATTTCGTGTTTGTAGATCTTATCTGAATTGTTTTTCCTTTGAGGTTTTAGGTTACTTTTTCATTTAGTTTTTGATCTTTATATTTAGTTTTTCGCCAATAGAAAGTTTAATATTCTTCAAGTTGTTCCAGTTTATTATATCTTCAACTGTACAATTGTACTTTTTTGAAAGTCGATATAAGTTATCTCCTTTTTGTACAATGTGAGTAGAAATGGTCATATCTTCGTCTTTTATTTTTTCGTTAATGGATTCAGTGACAATATCTTTGTTGTCTTGCTCTGCAATTGTAACTTTTGCAGGCAACTGTTCGATTATTCTTTTGGCTCCTACATATCTTTTTCCATAGTAGTATTTATCCGGATATTGGTCGATTTTAACACCACCATTTACAGCTGCATGTATAAATTTGAATGATTTATTTTCTTTATCTATTTCGCATACAATTCCTACGTGTCCAACTCTTGATGAACGTGAATTTCTTCCTTTGAAAAACACTAAATCTCCTCTTTCTATTTCATCTAAATCTAATTTTGTCCCTTGTAGGTATTGGCTTGTTGATGAAGCGTTTAGATGATATCCAAAGTTTGAAAATATATAACCAGTATACCCTGAGCAATCAAAATTTTTTGGCCCTTTTCCTCCACAACGATAGGGCATGCCAATATGTTTCATTGCAAAATGAAGAATGGAGTCCGATTTTTCTTTATTATGATTTAGTTTTATGGTTGAATCTTTTCTTGCAATAGTTGAATCGTTTGATTGTGAGTATGTTTGAAACCCAGTTCCTGCTAAAGCTAAAGTTAAGATGCAATTTCTAATATAATATTTGAATGCCATTTTTTTCTTCCTTTTTTCTTTATATATGTTTTGCCATATTTTGCAAAATTACAAATTAAAGACGTAATAACCAAGTAGATATTTATATAACGTAAATTTGTTTTAAAATTAAGTGTTATTTTTTTGTATATAATAAATATTAAAATTATGTTTGCAATAAAATGACGCTTGTTTATGTTTTTCATCAAAATGTTGATTCTAGTTTGATTGTTTGTAAGATGAAGAGATTAATTAAGAAAGAGTGAAATACATTTTATATTAAATAATTTCGGTTTTTTGTATTGCAAATCTATTCTGTTATCCTTCTTTTGTGAGTTGAACTTATGTCACTATTAAAGTGATGGAAAGCTTTGCACAAAACAGTACCGAACTTTATATGAATTATTGAGACTGATGGTTTGTAAATTATTATTTTCTATTTTCTTTTTATTGATTATTCCATATCATACCGATATGTTACGTGCTGATGTTTTGATTAGTTCCTTTATGGCTAATCCTGACGGAGATGATCAGACATATGAATACGTGGAATTAATGTCAACAGAAGATATTGATTTTTCTGAAACTCCGTATACCATCATTTTCTGTAATAATGGATCTATTGTAGAACCACATGGTTGGACAACAGGAAGCACATTGACTTATGCTATCGAATTAAAAGAAGGAAAAGTTAGTCGTGGACAATCCTTTCTAGTAGGAGGTCCTGATCCAAGAGTTAATGGAGAAGACTCAGATGGCATAACTTCTCTTAATTGGCTTGTTAATATTGATTATAATACAGAAGAAGGTGCAGGGGAAATCGGATTAAATAGACAAAAAAAGTTTGGTTTAATTGGAAATGGAGGTCCAGCGGCAGATGGTATAGCTGTTTTTTCTTCTCTTGCATCAGAAATATCGGAAGTCACAAAACCTCAAGACTGCGTTTTTTATGGTGATTCAATCGGTAAATCATCTTTATATGGCTATATGTTGCCTGATGGGAATTTGCTTAGTGATTCGTCTTCTTTCTTTAAAGCAGGAAAAAGTGGACGTTTATATAAAATATCAGGATATTACGATTATGTTTCTGATCAATGGATAGGAAGTAGAAAATTAGTAGAGGTTAAAGTGAAAAGTGAGAAAGATATTTTTCCATTGATACAACTAGTTCCCAATATTTTCGATCTGAGTGTAAATGAAAACATTTGCAATTTTTCTGTTTCATGGAATGCTAATTTGAATGACACTTGTGAGTATATAGTGTTTCTGTCAAAATCTGACACTGCTATTGTTTATCCAGACAATGGTTTGAAGTATTATGCTCATTCAACTTATGGAAAAGGAGATAAAATAAAAAAATCAAATTGGTTTGCCGTATATTCAGGAAAAGAAAAAGGATGTAACCTAAGTTTAGATTCGGGTGCTTATTCTTTAATGGTGTTGCCTATAAAAGAAAACTATTCTTATTACGATTCCGTTTTAATATCAGTTTTGAGAGCTTATCAGACACTGAATTTTAGGCGTATAGGTCAAATTGCAGGATGAAATGATTGTACTTTGTGTCAATGGGTCAAATTGCAGGATAACATTATATTACTTATTTTTGTGTCTAAAAGTAAATGCCGTTACCTTTGTATTGCAGTCCCAAGCATAGTGGAGCTCTGCTGGGGAGCAACTCCATGAGGAATACGATTGCAATAGCGACTAG
>JALNVE010000083.1 GCA_023227695.1 Paludibacteraceae bacterium | reverse complement strand
CGCTTGGCAATATCTCTCTTAATAGTTGATCTGTTTTCATTCCGCAAAGATAATGCTATTCATGAATTTTGGGGAATATTCTTGTCGCTATACCAACCCCACCTATCCGCTGATCCCTTTTTTTCTTTATTTAGAATTCTGAATCATTTAAATTTTATGTTTTCAGATTGTGTTTTGTTATGTCTATTTGTACGCTGATATATATAGAAAACGGCTGTAAAAGGGCATTGTGAAAATTATTCCGAATGATTTCAATAGAAATAATTATTTGATTGTCAATGTATATATTTGTAGTTTTATGAAAGAAAAGATCGTTTTGTTATTTAGAATGATTTTAAACAGTGAAAATTAACAAATGATTTTTTTAGTTTAGAAAATCTTTACAGCAAAGGCATTTACAGCAAAGACAAAAAAATATGTTATATATCATGAATTTGATTAAACCCCTATTTATCAATGTGATTGATATAGGTTGTTTTTGTAAATATCTGAATTTAAGCGATTTATTGTAAAATACTGAAAACTAGAGCGATATTTTTTTTCGGATAAAGCAAATCTTTTCTCGTTTTTTTTTCTTGAAAAATATATGAAATTTTGTTCTGCAAATCGAAAAAACATTTAGTTATTATGTATAACAATCGAGAGCTCGTTCCTGAGAGTGTGAAGGCTATATGGAACGAGTGTTTATCTATCATCAAGGACATTGTCCCTGAACCAGCATTTAACACTTGGTTCAGCACGATTGTTCCTCTAAAATATGAGGATAATACGCTGAATATAAAAGTACCAAGCGTGTTCTTCTATGAGTACATAGAAGAGCATTATTGTGACCTTTTAAAGAAAACTCTTACCCGTGTTATAGGTAAGGGTGCCAAGCTAAGATATACTGTCTTGGTTGAAAATTCAGAGGACACTACTGTCGATTTGGGTGGTGGTCATTCTACTCAGCCTTCTTCTATGCCTAATCGTTTTGACCCTTTTTCTGTCAAAACGCATGAAAAGATTGATTCTCAACTAAATCCAAACTACTCTTTTGATTCTTTTGTCGAAGGACAATGCAATAAGTTGGCTCGTTCTGCCGGTCAAGCTATAGCAAAACAACCAGGAGGAACATTTAATCCTATGTTTATCTTTGGAGGATCAGGACTAGGAAAGACTCATTTACTTCATGCCATCGGTCTTATGGCTCAAGAGTTACATCCTGATAAGAATGTACTTTATGTTACAGCAAGCAAGTTTCAAACTCAGTTTACGGAAGCTACACTTAACAACAAGACGAATGATTTCTTGAATTTCTATCAGCAGATAGATATCCTTCTTGTGGATGACATTCAAGACTTCGCAGGGAAAACGGCTACGCAAAATACATTTTTCCAGATTTTCAACCACCTGCATCAGTCAGGTAAGCAATTGGTGTTGACGTCAGATCGCTCGCCTAAGCTTTTGCAAGGTTTGGAACAACGTATGTTGAGCCGTTTTAAGTGGGGGCTTCATGCTGAGTTGGAAATGCCTAATTTCGAAACAAGAAAGGAGATCTTGCTTCGTAAGGTAGAAGATGATGGCTTGTTTATCCCTAATGATGTAATTGATTACATTGCAGATTCTGTTACTGAATCAGTGCGTGCTATAGAAGGTGTGATTATTTCTTTGTTGGCTCAGTCTACTTTGACCAATGCTGAAATTAACCTTGAATTGGCAAAACGTGTGGTGGGTACTACTGTTAATATAGCAGAGAGGAATATTACGATCTCATCTATCCAACAGGCAGTTTGTGACCATTACAATTTAGATATCAGCGAAATTCAGACGAAGTCAAGAAAAAGAGAAGTTGTTCAAGCTCGTCAGATCGCTATGTATTTAGCTCGTAAATACACTAAAAATTCTCTATCATCTATCGGAGAACAGATCGGTAACCGTGACCATGCTACTGTATTGCATGCTTGCAAGACGGTTACAGACCTTATCGATATAGACAAGGGTGTTCGCCAAAGTCTTGATATGATAGAGAGCTCTCTGAAATAGATTAACTTTGTGATGTATGATACTGTTTCATTTTGTCGTGTGGTTTTTGAAATAGGTTTTCGAGCTGTTTTTTGGTTTTTAAACAAAAAAAAACTTTGATGAAAATCAGAACAGTATATAAATAGAAAACGGGTCGGTTCCTTTGATTGCCGACCCGTTTTTTTGTTTTCGAAGTTTACTTTTATGCTTGTTTATTTGTCTACTTGTTTGCCTTGTATTATTTTTACGAAAAAATTTTTGAGAATATGATTTATAGATTCATTTTGCTGTCTGATGAAGTTGACGGTTTTTTGAGAGAGATTCACATAGATTCTGAAGCTACATTTCTAGAATTGCATGATGCTATTTTGGACTCTGTAAAATATACAAAAGACCAAATTACATCATTTTTTGTATGTAATGAAGATTGGGAAAAGGAGCAGGAAATCACTCAAATAGAAATGGACACCTCTTCTGAATACGATAATTATGTCATGGCAGATACTAAGTTGGAAGAGATTCTAACTGATGAGGAACAGAAACTTCTGTTTGTCTTTGATATGATGAACGAGCGTTCATTCTTCTTGCAGTTGAATGAAATGATCACAGGAAAAGACCTTCCTGCTGCTAAATGTGTCAAATCAGAAGGTAATCCTCCATGTCAGTTCGTAGATGGTCTGTTCATGGACGTTAACCCTAACAAAGGAATGGGTGATGATTCTTTAGGATTGGATGATTTCGATGATGAAGGTGTTGATGATGAGGAATTGGGCGATTTGAATATCAGTGATAATTATTTCGAAGATCAAAAATATTGATAAATTAATCTGAGGAACATGCTTTTGCATGTTCTTCAGTGTATTTAATACCATATACCGTTTCCGCTTCTTTGTATTATTTATAAATCTTTGTTTTGCCGAAGATTGTTTTTTCAAGTTAAATGTTGGCTCTTAACATATAGAAGATGCTAAGTCGAAAACCAGATAATTACTTTGTCTGGTTTTAATTCAATCTCTTTAGGATGATTTAAAACGGAATGAATTTTGTGCTGCATTGTGCGTACATAGTATTTATACGTTTGTTTTTTTTCTGTTGATGAGACATTTTATTTATATGTTTCGATTATGTAAAAACGGGATTGATTGAATTTTGTTAGGTTCACGTTTGAAAAAATGTATATTTGTATTGAAAACGAAAAAAGGTTATTTTACGAATTTAGTAAGCATTGTATCAATGCTATTTTAGTGATAAAAAAATTGATTAAATTATAATACGTATGAGAAACACGAAATTAGCATGTTTGGTATTTTCATGTATGGCTTTTATGTTTTCGTCTTGCGAAAAGCCTGAAGGTGAAGGCGGAAAATCAGCTATAGAAGGTAAGGTCTATAAGATTAACGAAGCTGGAGACATAGCCAAAAATGCCAATGGCCAATATTATTTTATTAAGGATACAATTGTCGCTGTAGACGAAGATGTCTTCATTATTTATGGAGCTGACGTACAGGATTTCTATGGAGATAAAGTATCAACTGATTATAACGGAAAGTTTAGATTCGAATATTTAGTTTCGGGTAATTATTCTGTTTATGCCTACACAAACAATGCGGATGAAACCAAAACCGCAGTAATCAGATCAGTTAAGATTGATGATTCAGGAACGTCTAACGTAGAGGATATTTATATCCAAGATGGAAAAAATGTAGGCTTGTCTGCTATCGTAGGAAATATTCAGGCACAAGGCAATTATACAGGTGGTGCTATTGATGCGCGCGTATTCCTTAGAGAAATGGGAGTGTTTGGTCCGATTCAAGATACTCGTACTGATAATAATGGTGATTATGTATTCACAAGATTGTCTTCTGGTCGTAGTTATGAAGTCTGGGCAGAATCTCTTTCTAAGAAAAATGGAGTTTCTTTTGCTGTAAAGGATACCGTGAATTTGCCGGAAAAGGGAATGATTGCTGTTGCCGATGTTTTGACAATCGGAATCTATTAATAAAAGATTGCTAATTTTAAATTTGATAAATATGAAACTGAAATTTTTTATAAGCATAATTCTTTTGTCTTTCGTAACCACATTAACTACATCAGCACAAAAAATGTTTGATGATAAGAGAATCAAAGAATTAAAAGAGTGGAAGATAGAAGGAAAGAAAAAAACGTTGGATCATCTTACAAAATATGATGAGAAGGGAAACAAAGTAGAGGAAATTGAATATAACAGTGTTGGTGATCAAAAATCACGTGTTACGTACGAATACAACGCCAATGATAAATGTATTAAAGAGTCATACTTTGACGAATACAATAAATTGGAAAAGACAGTGACTACGGAGTACCATCCAAACGGAAGGAAAAAATCTCAGAATACTTTCCAAGCTAATGGTAAGCTGAAGAACACAAAGGAATTTGAATATATATTGGAATAGAGTTAATTATTATGACAGCTATATTGGAAGAAATAGGTTCCGTCTTGGGTAAGTTTGATCCGATTTCATTGGATCAGATGAGTGGCATCAAGTTGATGAACCGAATTGATACCAAGTATCTCGTGAACGTTAATCAATTGCCTGAACTTTTGAAAAGGGCAAAAAATGATTATTATGCACAGGAGATAGATGGTTCTCGTATGGCTTCTTATAGAACCGTTTATTATGACACTCAGGATGCTGAAATGTATGTGATTCATCACAATAAAAAACTGAATCGACAAAAAATCAGAATGCGTGAGTATGTCAATTCAGATCAGTATTTCCTTGAAATAAAGAAAAAGAATAATAAAGGCAGAACTAAGAAGATTAGAATTAAGGTGCTAAATGATGATGTTTCTCATCAAGAAGAGGCGGTTGAGTTTGTCGATACAAAGTCAAATTATCGCATGTCGCAACTCAGTCCTCGTCTGCAAAACCAGTTCTATCGTATCACTTTGGTGAATAAGGCAAAGACAGAACGTTTGACTATCGATATGGAAATCCGTTTCCATAATTTTAAAACAAACAATGATGATTGCATTCATAAGCTTTGCATTATTGAGGTAAAGCAAGATGGAAACATGCATTCTCCCTTCAAGGATTATTTGGAGGATATGAGAATTAAGCAAAAAAGCGTAAGCAAGTATTGCTTGGGAATGGTTTTGACAGATGAAAATCTGAAACGAAATCGATTTAAGAGTAAGGTGTTTTATATCAAAAAATTGTAAAATATAAATTAATATAATTATGGCATTATTGAGTAGTTTGAACGATTTGGAATTGTTCGGCATCCAGGTGATAAACATGGACGGACTTTTGGAACTTCTTGCAAGGTTCATTTTAAACATCGCTGTTACAGCCACCATCATTGGCTGGTTGTATTATAACAAATCAAAGAGAAGAGATTATGTATTTACATTTACATTAATCAGTACAACTATCTTTTTGTTGATTTTCCTTCTAGGAAATGAGAAGTTACAGGTAGGTATGGCTTTGGGTCTTTTCGCCATCTTTGGTATAGTACGTTATAGAACGGAGACAATTCCTATTCGTGAAATGACTTATTTGTTCTTGGTTATTGGAATCTCCGTTATCAATGGTTTGGCAGAGAGCGTAAGTTACGCTGAACTTTTGGTGACAAATGTCCTTTTCATTTTTATAGCTTGGGCTATGGAGGGCAGTAGTTTTATGACAACGGAAGGCTGCAAGTTAGTGGTTTATGAGAAAATAGCTCTAATTGCTGCCGATAAGAATGAAGAATTGATTGCAGATCTAAAACAAAGAACCGGATTGGATATCACTAAAGTAGATGTTGGTCATATCAATTTCTTAAAAGATGTTGCCTTTTTGAAGGTTTATTATAAGACAAATACTAAGGAGATTAATACGGTAGATCAAATTACAAAAAGAAGTCAGTTTAATGGTTAGACTTTTTAGTCATAGAATCTTATTGCTCATTTTGGGCCTACTTTTACTTCCTGATATCTCTTTTTCGCAGGAAACAGAGGATTTTGGAACTCGTATAGGTGCCAGCGTGTCTAAACGTTTCTGGAAAAAATTGGAAGTAGGATTAGGAGAGGAACTGCGTTTTAAAAACAACAGTCAGGATATAGACCAATGGGCTAATGAGGCGGATATCTCTTATACGATTTTAAAAAAGGTTTTCAAAATAGGTGTAGGATATGATCTTAAAGGTGAATGGAATGAATATGATGAATATTTTGATTTCAAACACCGTTTCAATGGTTATTTCACGTTGAAACATGATATTTCACGTGTTAATATTTCATGGAAGAGCTGTTATCAGATTACTTATAAGAATCCCGATTATGGTTATTATAAGTGGAATCCGAAAAATTATTGGAGAAACAAGATTAATGTTTCCTATAATTTGCCCAAAATAGCATTAGAGCCTTATGTTTCGTTCGAGAGCTTTTATCAAATGAACAATTACAAAGTAAATCTTTTTGATAGGTTGCGTTACGAGGCCGGATTGGAATATGCTTTTGATAAACATAATTCGCTTACGCTGTCTTGCAGATATAATCAAGCTATAAATGTAAAGGAACGTAAGAATAATTGTCAAGTCGGATTATTCTATCATTATGATTTCTAAAGAATATACATGAAATAAAGGAAGCATTCTTGGACTTTTTTGAATCGTCTTAGAATGCTTTTTTTATATGTAAATGTCTGCTGTAAAGAAAAGTGAATTTGAAGCTTATCAAATTGAATTAAAATCGTATCTTTACAATTAAAATGAAAGCGGTGTTTTTGACCACATTTTTTAGTGTTGACAATCTATTGAGAAAGGTGTAAATTGTATTTCATGGAAAGTAAGCAGAGTGTAGTAAGTAGAAGGACCTTATTAAAGGCAGGTGTTTTGTACTTTATGTTCAATTCTATATTCCTTCTAATATTATCTTCCAAATATGTGTTTTTTATTCCTGACGAGGTGTATGACAATTCTCGTTTCTATGTTTCTTCTTTATTAGTCAGTCATTTTATATTTTTGGCATTTATACCCTTCTTTTTTGTTTATTTGCCATTGACTATTCTAACGAAGAATAGGCGAGTTAGTATGTTTGTGGCATCCATCTCAATGACATTGACATTGTTGGTCTTCCTGATTGATTCCTATGTTTATTCCCTTTATCGATTTCATTTGAATAAGTATGTCTTCGAACAATTGTTAGGCCCGGGTGCAGGACAGGTATTTGAATTATCCATATCATTATATCTTTTGGCCGTTACTGTTTTAGTTGTGGCTGTGATCATTGAAATATTGATTTTCAAAGGTTCTTATAGGTTGGCTCAGACTTTGAATGCCCGTTACTTGTATGTTATCTGTGGTGTTTTGGTGTTGATAGGTTTGTCTGCTCATTTAACACACGCTTGCGCTGCTGCCAGAAAGGATAATAGCATACTTTCTGTTGACCGTTGTTTCCCTTTATGCTATCCGCTTAATGCAAATAAATTATTAGAAACAGTCGGTTTAAAAAAGGAAGAGAAGTCAATGAATCTCAATTTTTTGGATAAAAAATACAATTATCCTAAGGCAACCCTGTCTGCAAAACAAGGCACTAAGAATATTGTTATGATTGTCCTTGATTCATGGAGCTATAAAGATTACGACAGTATTGTTACACCTAACATTTATAAATTCTCGAAGAAAGGACAGGTTTGTACTTATCATTATAGTGGATGTAATGGTACAAGAGGCGGAATCTTCTCTTTGTTCTATGGGCTGCCATCCATTTACTGGTATGATTTCATGGATCAGAATATTGCTCCAGTCTTTTTGAAAGAGTTGGCCGCTCAGAAATATGACGTTCGTCTTTTCCCGAGTGCATCTATGCAAAATCCTGCTTTCGATAAAAATGTTTTCTGCTTATATGCAGATCAATGCGGTTCGGCGGTTGGTGACAAGGCATGGGAACGCGATGAAAATCTAGCAAAGAATTTTGTTAAGTTCGTAAATGGACGACAAGAAAATTCAAATCCATTTTTTTCTTTGCTGTTCTTTGATTCTATGCATAGCATGATTGTGCCGGATGGATATAAAGGCCCATTCCAACCATCATGGTCTTATCCTAAATATGAAGCGTTGAGTAATGATACTGATCCTTCAGAATTCCGTAATTTATATAAGAACATGGCTTTTTATATTGATAGCATCGTAGGAAGTGTCATTCGAAATCTTGAAGAAAAAGATCTTTTAAAAAATACCGTAGTGATAATTACAGGAGATCATTCTCAGGAGTTTAACGAAAACGGAAAGGGATTTTGGGGGCATAATGGGAACTACTCGGAAGCTCAGCTTCGTGTGCCGATGATTTATGTGAATCCGGATTTCCAACCATCGGTGTGTGACTGTTGGACTTCTCATTTTGATGTGGTTCCTACACTTATGCAGGATGTGTTTTCTGTGCCAAACCCAACTTCTGATTACTCAATGGGTAAGTCTTTGCATGATACCACAGCTAGGACATCTTTGCTGGTAGACAGTTATATTGGTTTCGGAATTGTTGATACGGTAGGAAACATAACAAATGTATATTACGACAATACCATTGAGATGGTAGATAGAAATTTGAATGCTCGATTGAATGCAAATATGGATACTGTTTTGTTAGAAAAAACATTGCAGATGATTTCCTCTTTTTATAAGAACTAAATCCATGTTGATAAAAATTAAAGGATAGCTTATGAAAAAAGAAAAATTTTCTTTTTTTTTGTATTCTTTTAGCGATAATAGATAAAGAGGCGGATTTTGATACCCTTTTTTGAAGAAAAGACGGAAAAAACGAAGAGGTAGTGCTCTTACTTCTTCGAGATATAACATTTCGTAAGAGACTTAATATTATTTTATATATTAATAAATATCAATTATGATTTATTCACACGAAGTACAACAAATGTGTGTTGTAAAGAAGGGTCCTAACCATGGTCCCGCTCCAATTCCTGAAGAGGGAAAATGGATTCAGGCAAAAGAGATCAAAGACATCTCAGGATTTTCACACGGTATAGGATGGTGCGCTCCTCAACAAGGTGCTTGCAAGCTTTCATTGAATGTTAAGGAAGGTGTTATTCAAGAGTGTTTGGTAGAGACTATCGGTTGCTCTGGTATGACTCACTCTGCTGCTATGGCTTCAGAGATCCTTCCTGGAAAGACTATCTTGGAGGCATTGAATACAGACTTGGTTTGCGATGCTATCAATACTGCAATGCGTGAATTGTTCCTTCAAGTTGTTTACGGTCGTACACAATCAGCTTTCTCTGAGGGTGGTCTTATCGTAGGTGCTGGATTGGAAGATCTTGGAAAGGGTCTTGTAAGCCAGACTGGTACTCTTTACGGAACATTGGCAAAGGGAACTCGTTACCTTAATTTGACTGAGGGTTACATCACAAAGATGTTCCTTGATAAGAATGATGAAGTTTGTGGTTATGAATATGTTCACATGGGCAAGTTCATGGATGCTATCAAGAAGGGTGTTCCTGCAGACGAGGCTCTTAAGAGTGTGACTGGTACTTATGGCCGCACTAAACCAGAGCAAGGTATTGTTAAATCTATTGACCCACGTAAAGAATAGTAGGAGGACCAAAACATGATTAGAGAAGTGAAATTTGAAAGTCAAGATCGTCGTGAAAAACAGATTCTTGCAGCTCTTAATTCCGCAGGTATAAAGAGCATCGAAGAGGCAAACGAAATTTGCGATAAAGCAGGTTTGGATCCTTATATGACTTGCGAGGAAACTCAAAAGATTTGTTTTGAAAATGCAAAGTGGGCTTACGTTGTAGGTACTGCAATCGCATTGAAGAAAGGTTGCAAAAATGCTGCTGATGCTGCTGAAGCTATCGGTATTGGTTTGCAGGCATTCTGTATTCCTGGTTCTGTGGCTGATGACCGTAATGTAGGTGTAGGACACGGAAACTTGGCTGCCCGTTTGCTTCGTGAAGAGACTCAGTGCTTCGCTTTCTTGGCTGGTCACGAGTCATTCGCTGCAGCTGAAGGTGCTATCAAGATTGCAGAGATGGCAAACAAAGTTCGTAAGAATCCTTTGCGTTGTATCTTGAACGGTCTTGGTAAAGACGCTGCCATGATTATCTCTCGTATCAATGGATTTACATACGTTCAGACACAGTTCGACTACTTCACAGGTGAGTTGAAGGTGGTTAAAGAGATTGCATATTCTGATGGACCTCGTGCTAAGGTAAAATGCTACGGTGCTGATGATGTTCGTGAAGGTGTGGCTATTCTTTGGAAAGAGAACGTTGATGTGTCAATCACAGGTAACTCAACAAATCCAACTCGTTTCCAACACCCAGTAGCTGGTACTTATAAGAAAGAGCGTATCTTGGCAGGTAAACCATATTTCTCAGTTGCATCAGGAGGAGGAACAGGTCGTACTTTGCACCCAGATAACATGGCTGCAGGTCCTGCTTCTTATGGTATGACTGATACTTTGGGTCGTATGCACTCTGACGCTCAGTTCGCAGGATCTTCTTCAGTTCCTGCTCACGTAGAGATGATGGGATTCCTTGGTATTGGAAATAACCCAATGGTAGGTTGTACGGTAGCTTGTGCTGTTAATGTGTCATTAGCATTATCTAAATAATATAGCTTACTGAATATAGGAGAGGAAAGTTCCTTTAGAGGATACTTTCCTCTCTTTTTTTTATTTTACAGGTTAGATATTTGAGCTGGATTCAAGCGGACAATGCAACCTCATTTAAATCCAAGTTTGTCAATTGTTTAAATTTTTGTAAAGGAGTCATATACCCTAATCTTTTCCTCGGTCTCGAGTTTAAGATGTT
>JALNVE010000082.1 GCA_023227695.1 Paludibacteraceae bacterium | reverse complement strand
TTGCGTACTAAGTCCAAAAGACTGCTGTTGTCAAGAGTTGGACGGGTCAATATCTTTCCCCATTCTTCTTTTTTAGGATATTGTATATATTGCATTTATGTTTCCTTTTTAGACCGATTAAAATTTTTTTCACGATATGAATCGTCTTTTTTGAGGATAGTCCTACAAAATCATTTTCTCGATAGGAACAACGAGGATGCCTTCTGCGCCTAAACTCTTCAATTGACTGATGATGTCCCAGAATGTTTTCTCTGTGATAACAGAGTGAAGTGAAGACCAACCCTCTTGTACCAAAGGTGTAATTGTTGGTGATTTCATTCCTGGAAGGATATTGCATACAGCGTCAATCTTATCGTTCGGAATGTTGAGGATGATGTATTTCTTTCCTTCTGCGTTTTTATAAGAGTCGAAACGGAAAAGAAGCTCGTTAAGAATCTCTTTCTTTTCGTCAGTCAAGTTCTTGTTACCGATCATAAGAGCTTCAGAGTACATGAGAACTTCAACCTCTTTTAAGTTGTTGCTTACAAGTGTACCTCCTGAACTTACGATGTCAAATATACAATCAGCCAATCCAATACCTGGTGCAATCTCAACTGAACCAGTAATTACATGGATCTCTGCGTTGATATGGTTTTTCTTCAAGAAGTCTTTCAAAATGCCAGGGTAGGAAGTCGCGATTTTTTTGCCTTCGAACCAATCCAATCCTTTGTAGTCTACAGCTTTAGGAATAGCGAGAGAAAGTCTGCATTTGCTGAAATCAAGACGTTTGATAACCTCGGCATCTTCTTTTCTCTCCACAAATTCGTTCTCACCTACAACACCGACATCAGCAATTCCACTTGCTACGGCTTGTGGTATATCGTCGTCTCTTAGATAAAGTATTTCAACAGGAAAGTTTTTTGCTGGAATGAGCAATGTCCTTTTACCTGCTTCAATTTTAATGCTAGACTCTTCGAGCATCTTCATTGTCTCTTCGTATAGACGACCTTTAGCCTGAACTGCGATTCTTAACATGTTTCTTATTTTTGTTGTTATTAATATTTTTTTAAATAAAAAAAGCTCACCGTTTGTTCGGCAAGCTCTGTTCATATAGTTGTTCACATAGCATATCTGCTCACCGAAATTATCGTTGATAATGATGATGGATATGATGAGAGAACTGTTGCATGTTGATGCGTTTGATTTTTTACCTTGCAAATATAAGCAATATTTTATAAATGAGAATAAGAATACATCAAAAGTTTGTAGAATAGAAAAGTAAGTTGGTTTTCTTGGTGAAGACTAATAAGAAAAAATCTCTTGATAAACTCATGTTTGTGCTCGAAATCTATTGTTTGTGTTTTCTTTTTTTCTCAAAATGTTTCATTTATGAAAATCCTATTAACTTTGCATCTGTTTTTCATGAATCAATGCAGAAGGATTGAAAATGTGTAATTTGGTCATAGATGAAGGCAATTCTTCCACGAAAATTGGATTGTTTGACGGCGATACTTTGATAGCAACGGATCGTTATCAGACATTTGGAAGGGAAGAGGCTGCTGAGATTTTTTCTCGGTATAAAGTCGAGAATACTATCCTTTCATCGGTTGTGGATTCGGATGAGGTTCTTCTATTATTTCTGCGAAAGGAGTCGAGACGCTTTATCTTGTTGGATCAAGATACTCCTTTGCCGATAGAGAATTTATATGCCACTCCGCACACGTTGGGACGTGACCGTTTGGCCGTCTGCGTGGGTGCCAATTTTCTGAAACACAATTCCAATTTGTTGGTGATTGACGCAGGAACGGCAGTCACTTATGATGTCGTCAACTCAAAGAATCAATATTTGGGAGGAAATATCTCCCCAGGATTGTCGATGAGGGCGCAGGCATTGCATGATTTAACGCAAAAACTACCGTTGGTAGAGGTGAAGGAAGAGGTGGCTCTTTTTGGAACAACTACCGAAACGGCATTGCAAAGTGGCATTTTGAAAGGATTGCTATATGAAATCGAGGGCTATGTAGCTGATTTTTCAACTGCTTATCCTGATCTTTCAGTATTTTTAACAGGCGGTTCTGCTTTTTACTTTGAAAGAAATTTAAAAAGTACCATCTTTGTAGATCGAAATTTATTGTTGATAGGATTAAACCGAATACTCTCATTTAGATGTTGAAAAAGAGCATTACACTTTTATTGCTGATGGGCTTCAATGCTTCATTGCTTTATTCTCAGAATAACACAAGTTCTCCTTATACTAGATATGGTTATGGTAATTTAGTGGATGCCGGTTTTGGCCAAAGTAAAGCAATGGGAGGCTTGTCGTTCGGATTGCGTTCAAATCAGTTTGTCAATCCTGGTAATCCTGCTTCATATACAGCGATTGATTCAATGACATTCAGATTTGAGGCTGGTGTCGCAGCTAAAATATCAACTTTCTCTGATGATGAGGCAAATCAGTCAAAGTTTGATGCCAATTTGGAATATTTGGCCATGCAGTTTCCTATCAAAAGATGGTTGGGCATGAGTGCAGGATTGTTACCATATTCATTTGTGGGATATGATTTCTATTCTAAAACAACGCAACCATCAACCATTATTAATAATTCGTTAACGTCGACTTATACCTATACAGGAAATGGAGGTATCTCTCAAGTATATATAGGTTTAGGTGTTACTCCGATTCGTAATCTTTCTATAGGAGCAAATGTTGGCTACAATTTTGGAAAGATTGAGCATGAAAGTACTGTGACTTTTGATTCCAATACATATAGATCTATGAATCAAAGTAAACAGATTGATGTGTCTGATTTCGTATGGATGTTAGGTGCTCAGTATGAAAAACCATTAGAGAATCAGAAAAAATTGACGTTTGGTGTTACATTCCAGCCTAAGTCAAAGCTTTCAGCTGATGCTCAGCAGGTCATCTCTTCGGCAGGAGTAGATACTGTTACTGTTGATAATAGTAATGATTTTGAGACTCCGTTAACATTTGGCCTAGGATTTGTATATAATTTCTCAGAGAGGTTAATGGCCGGTTTGGATTATAAAAGACAAAACTGGTCGGATGTGAAATATTTCGGTAAAAAAACATTGACAGACAGAAATAAAATTGCTGCAGGCGTTGAGTTTTTGCCGAAGAGTTCAAGTAAGAAATATTTGGAGCGCGTAAGCTATCGTCTAGGTGCTAATTTCTCCAATTCTTACGTGAAAGTTAATGATGAAACGGTAAATGAATACTCAATAACAGCGGGATTTGGATTGCCATTGAAAAGAGGTTTGAATCCAACAATAATGAATCTCGTGTTTGAGTATGGTAATATAGGTACAACGACTAATAATTTGATTCAGGAGCGTTATTTTAAATTCACATTGAACGCAACAATCAATGAAAAGTGGTTCATGAAACGAAAATTTGAATAAAACAATCTTTAATTAATACAGTGATGAAAACTAAATTTATATTGTCAGCAGCAGCATTCGGATTGTTCGCAATGTCTGGAATGGCTCAGACTGGCGTGAAAAGTGGAAGTAAGTATGGACACGGTGCAGATAGTGTTGCATGTGTGCAGAATTTAAGTTTATTTGGTCAATATGGAAAGCAAGGCGATTTTGCTAGTGCATTAGCTCCTTGGACTCAAGCATACGAGAATTGTCCAGGTTCTCATGTGTCAATATATCAATATGGACCAAAAATTGTAGCTTGGCAGATATCTCAAGAAAAAGATCCGGCTAAGAGAGACCAGTTGCTAAACAAATTAATGGGTGTCTATGACAACCGTTTAAAGTATTTTGGTAATTTGAAAAAATACGGAAAGCCATATATCTTGGGAAGAAAAGCCATTGATTATGTAACTTATGTTGACTCGTTAAAGGATCCATCAAAGGAGGTTGCTTACAATTGGTTGGCAGAAGCTATCAATGAAGGAGGAGAGTCTAATGAGGTTGGCGTATTCCAACAGTATTTCCTTTTGTCTGATGAGATGTATAAGAAGAATCCTACTGGGTTTAAAGAGCAATATATCAACGATTATTTGAAGATTACTCCAATGTTGACGAATTGTGGTAACTCAGGTGTCGCAAAGGATTCTGTTTATGCAAACATGAAGACCATCGTTGATGTTATGTTCGCTAAGTCTGGCGCAGCTCAATGCAAGGATTTGGACGGAATCTATGGTAAACAATTGGCAGGTAAGAGCTCAGATAAAGATTTCTTGAAGATGGTTTTGGCTCTTTATTCAATTGCAGATTGTGAAGAGTCTGATGTTTACTTCAAGGCATCTGACTACATGTACAAGATTGAGCCTTCTGCTAAGGCAGCAAGAGGTTTGGCTGTACAGGCTTACAACAATAAGGAGTATTCAAGAGCTATCGAATATTTCAACAACGCAATCTCAATGGAGACAGACAAAAACGATAAGTCAAATCTTTATATGAAGGTTGCTGCTGTTTATAACATACAAGGAAATTACTCAAAAGCAAGATCTGCAGCTCAGAGCGCATTGTCTTTGAATTCTGCTAACTCTAATGCTTACATTTTGATTGCTCACTTGTATGCTCAAAACAGCTCTTCAATCAGTGATGATCCAATTATCCAAAAAACAGCGTTTTGGGCTGCTGTAGATAAGTTGGAAAGAGCTAAGGCTGTTGATCCTTCTTGCGCTGCTAGTGTAAATAAGATGATTAGTGGCTATAAGGCAAACTTCCCGCCAAATTCGGAGTTGTTCATGAGAGGTATTAAGACAGGATCTTCATATACGGTTCCTGGTTGGATTGGAGAAACTACGAAGGTTAGATAATTTGTAGCAAGTGAATTCTAATAGATCATTTCAATATAAGCATGCGGCAGCTATCGTTGTGGTGGCTGCTGTATGTTTTTTTGCCTCTTGTTCAGAAAAAATGGAAAAGGTAGAACCTGTACAAGATAGAGCAAAAACACCCTCATTGAGGGCGAATGATGTCAAAACAGTTGTTTCGGACTCTGGCGTAACTCGTTATAGAATTAATGCAAAGGAATGGTTGGTCTACGATAAGGCAGCTGATCCCTATTGGGATTTCCCGAAGGGTCTACATCTGGAAAAGTTTGATCCTGATTTGAAAGTAGATGCTGAAATAAAAAGTAAGTATGCTATTTATTATACAGCAAGAAAACTTTGGGATTTGAGGGACAGCGTCCATGCAATGAACTTGAAAGGTGAAAACTTTGAAACGAAACGTTTGTTTTGGGATGAGAATAAACAGCTTGTTTATTCTGATGATACCATAACAATCAAACAGAAAGATAAAACAATTATAGGAAAAGGATTTGAGTCCAATCAGGCGCTTACGAAATATACTATTCACAAGGTAATGGGTATGTTTCCCGTCTCTGAATAAAGGATTCGTTTTTATTATGTTCTTGGAAATTTTGTTGATAATAGTTTCTGCTGTAGCTTATGCCTTTTTTTCAGGAATAGAGTTGGCTTATGCCTCTTCCAATAAATTGAGGCTTGAGTTACAGGCTCCTGATGGCCATTTTGATAGTAGGTCTTTGTCCTATATATATGGTCATCAAGGCTTTTTTTTGTCTTTACTATGGATGTTGTCTGTTGTTTCATTGCTTGTCTATTTCATGTCTGTTTTTGCATTCTCTGCAACACTTTATCCGTTACTGAACAGACCGCTTTTGTTTCTGTTGAGCGGAATTGTTTCTTTGGTGGTTTTGGTGATTGTTGCCGACGTCTTTTTGAAGTTGGTCTTTCATTTTAATCCAACATCTGCTTTTCGTTTCTTCTCTTTCCCATTGTATATTTTGACTTTAGCATCGAAACCTTTTATGTCATTGTCTTCAAAAGTTCTATTTAATATGGGGCTGAAAAACAAAGATGATTGTCAACTTAGTATCAACCGAATATGCAGGGATAAAGAGTATTCAGATTATTGTAAGTCGAGGATGCAGGAGAAAGATGATGATGTGGACAAGGAGGTTAAAATGTTTCAGAATGCATTGGATTTTTCTAATGTGCGTATAAAAGATTGCATTGTTCCAAGAACGGAAATTATTGCGATCGATGTGGAATCTTCTGTGGATCAATTAAAATCAATGTTTGTTCAACTGAACTATTCTCGAATTTTGGTCTATAAAGATAACATCGACAACATTGTTGGTTATGTGCATTCCTTGGATATGTTTGATCATCCACATGAGATAAAAGACATGTTGAATCCGTTGCCTGTTGTTCAGGAAAACATGCCAGCCAATCGTATGCTTAAAATCTTTTTGCAACAACATAAAGGTATAGCCTTGGTAGTAGATGAGTTTGGAGGTACAGCTGGCATTGTGACGTTGGAAGATATTATGGAAGAGATCTTTGGAGATATAGAAGATGAACACGACGAAGAAGATGAGTATGTCTCTGATAGAATTAATAAAAACGAATATTTGTTGTCAGGAAGGTTGGAGATAGAAGAGGTGAACGAGGCATATAACTTGAACCTTCCGTTGTCTGATGAGTATTCAACAATTGCAGGCTTGCTTTTATATGAAAACTCTGTCTTGCCGTCGAAAGGTAGTATGATTAAACTGGATAAATATGAATTTTCAATTATTAAGATCTCATACACTAGAATTGAATTAGTTCGATTGAAGGTGAAAAACTGAAACTGAAAATTCTTTTTCATAAATGAAGAAGAAACTAAATTCTTGGTGTTTTATTTTTTGCGAGGAATATCATAATCAAAAAAGGATTTGAAATCAATTTTTGGTGTAAATTATTGGGCCAAATTGTTTATTTCATCTGATAAATTTTATATATTCGCAGCTTAAATCGTTGGACAATTAAAATAATATATAACTTAACAAAATAATGGCAGCATTAGAGAAAATTAGAAACAGGGCAGGTTTGCTTATCGGTGTGGTAGGTTTGGCCCTATTCGCTTTTATTATTGGTGATTTTCTGAATTCGGGATCAACCTATTTTGGAATGTCAAAGAATAAAATTGGAGAGGTAGAAGGTTCAGAGATGTCAATCATGGAGTTCCAAGATAAGACAGCAACTTTCAGTGACATTGTTAAAATGCAATACAATCAGAATCCAGAAGATGCTGATGTAAGAGATGCTGTTTGGAGCCAGTTTGTTGAGACTTCTATCTTGAAAGCAAAGGCAGAGGAGTTAGGACTTACCGTTCCAACCGAAGAGATGCAAGAGGCAACATTGAGTAATAATCCTCATCCGATGATGGGACAGATTCGTTTTCTTTTAAATGAGAATGGACAATATGATCCCAAAAGATTGGCTACAATTTTATCACAAAGTGACAAATATGCTGATTACTACAAAATGTGGTTATATTGGGAGACAAATTTGAAAAATCAGATGATGATGCAAAAATATCAAAGTTTGTTATTTGCAGCATTGTCTCCAACAAAAGGAAATATGGAGGCTTTGGCTTCTTTTGACAAATCAGTAATGGATTTTGCGTTTGTTCGTAAAAATTATTTTGACATCGCTGATAGCACAGTTGCAGTTTCTGACGCAGAATTGAAAGCTAAATACGAAGAGATGAAACCTCTTTTCAAGACAAAGGGTTATCGTTCTGTAAAGGTGATTATTTATCCTATCAATCCTTCAGAAGAAGATGTAAAGGATGTAGAGGCAAATATGCAAGAGTCAAAAGCTCAGTTGGATTCTATGGATATGAAAGATATTCCTTTGTTTGTTTCACAGGTTTCTGATCCTGAATTTCCTGCTTCTACTTCATATATTACAGAAAACGAAGTTGATTTGATATTCAGAGATTTTGCTTTTACTGCAGGAAAAGGAAAAACTTCAGATTTGAAGAGAGATGGTCAATATTATAAGGTTCTAAAGGTTATGTCTGATGTTCAGATGAGACCCGATTCAGTAAAGGCAAGCCGTATAATAGTTTTCAGAAAAGATAAAGAGGGTTCTCAGAAGTTAGCTGATAGCTTGATGGCAGAATTGAATAAAGGAGCCAATTTTGATACTCTAGTTAAGAAATTCTCTCAAGACAACAAGGCTTTGGTAGAAAAAGGAGGCGATATGGGTTGGATGAAAGAAGGCATGTCTGGTTCTGAAGATTTCGATGAGAAAGTATTTGCTGCAGGTGTAGGACAAGTAGTTTCAATTCCTGTACAACAAGCATTTTTCTTGGTGAAGGTAACTGCTAAAACATCTTTAGTTAAGAAAGTTAAGATAGCAGAAATTGCTAATAAGATTGAACCAAGCACAGATACATATCGTAATGTATATGACCAAGCTAAGAAGTTTGTCCTAGCAAATAGATCATTAGCTCAGTTTGAAGAGTCTGCTGCTAAAGAGGGACTTCAGGTTAGACCTATAGAACGTTTGGCTCAGAATCAGTCAAAAGTTTATGTTCTTCCTCAGGCAAGAGAGATAATCAAATGGGCATGGGAACATAATGTTGGAGAGGTTTCTGACAATGTATTTGAAACCCCTGGTCAGTATGTGATCGCTGCTGTAAATGAGTCTGTAGAAGAGGGCTTTGTTCCAATGGCGTCAGTAAAAAGTCAGCTTGAGGTTGAGGTTAGAAAAGACAAGAAAGCTGAAATCTTGAAGAAAGAGTTGGAAGGTAAAACAGATTTGGCTGCAGTAGGTAAAGTTGATACTACTACAAATGTTAAATTCTCAGATATGGGTGTGGCTAGAATTGGTAATGAACCTGCAATTTTAGGTGTGGCTTACAATATGGCTGTTGATGCAGTTTCTGCTCCTATTAAAGGAAATTCTGGAGTTTATTTGATTAAAATGTTAGCAAAGAAAGATAATGCAGTAGATGCAAATGCATTTATGGCAACTCAAAAATCAGAACTTGCTAATAATACAATGAGAAGTTTATATCAGGTATTGATGGACAAGTCTGAAATTGAAGATAACAGATACAATTTCTATTGATTTATCTGAATTATATATCATCATTTAATGGATGATTAGGACAAAGTTCACGAAGATATCTTATGGGTTTCTCTTTGTGAACTTTGTTTGTTTGATTATTCTACTTGTCTTACTTATGCTTTGAAATTAGTGTTGGACTGAACTTGTTCTTTGTGTATAGATAAAAGAAGAAATGGAAAAGAAAAAATTGTTAGGCATGACATTGGCGGAGTTGAAGTCTTTTGTAAAAGAGATGGGACTTCCTTCATTTACAGCTAAACAGTTGGCAGATTGGCTTTATAAAAAGAGAGTCTCTTCAATTGCTGAGATGACAAATTTGTCGTTGGCTAACCGTTCTAAGTTGGAGGCTGTTTGTGAGGTGGGATTAGAAAATCCAGAACGAGTGCAGGTTTCTGAAGACGGAACGAAAAAATATCTTTTCAAGACAAACAATAGCTTTGTCGAGACAGTCTATATTCCGGAAACTGATAGAGCTACTCTTTGTGTTTCCACCCAAATAGGCTGTAAGATGAATTGCCTTTTCTGTATGACAGGTAAACAGGGCTTCTCTGGGAACTTGACGGCTGCCGACATTTTAAATCAAATGCAGGCCATACCTGAGTACGATAAACTTACGAATGTCGTTTTCATGGGAATGGGAGAGCCGATGGATAACGTTGATGTTGTCTTGAAAGTTTTGGATGTAATGACCTCCGATTATGGATTTTGTTGGAGTCCAAAGCGTATCACAGTCTCTACTGTTGGTATCATTCCAGGATTGAAACGTTTTTTGGCTGAAAGTGATTGCCATTTGGCGGTAAGTCTACACAATCCGATAGCAGAAGAACGTTGTTCGATTATGCCAATTCAAAAGGCTTATCCGATTGAGTCAGTCTTGCAAGAAATCCGTAAATATGATTTCACACATCAGCGAAGAGTTTCGTTTGAATATACGATGTTCAAAGGCGTTAACGATAGGCCAATCCATGTGAGAGCATTGGTTAGATTGCTTGATGGCTTGGAATGCCGTATTAACTTGATTAGTTTCCATGCTGTTCCTGGTGTGCCATTAGAAGGCTGTACGACGGAAGAAATGGAACGATTCAGAGACGATCTGATTCGTCATGGTATTTTGACGACTATCAGAAAGTCTCGTGGTGAGGATATTTTTGCAGCTTGCGGTTTGTTGTCTAGTAAGCACGCAGATCAAAATAATTAATGTTGAATTAGAAAAGAAAAAATATATGAAATCCTTTTTTTTTAATTGGAGAAATCTCCTTTTCATGGGGCTTGTTTCTTTGTTGTTGATTTCTTGCGGTGGCGGAAATGGCAAAGGGAAACGTCGTTCTTCCTCTTTGTTGCCATCGGTTACAGGTACAGCATTTGATGTGCTTGTTGTAGGAAGTCAAGCCTATTGGAAAGATACGGTCGGAAGGGCTTTGTTTGATGTTTTGAATCAGGATATGCCAGGTTTTTTCCAGTCAGAACCCTTGTTTAATATCATTTTCTTAAAGGAGCCTGATTTTAATGGTGTCATGAGACCCGTTCGAAATATTATTTTCTTTGATATTGATGATGCTGTATATACACAGGGTAAAATCTCATATTTTAAAGATAGATGGGCTTCTCCACAGTCGATCGTTCGAATAGCAGCTCCAAATAAAGAGGAGTTTCTGAAGGTGTTGTCAGAAAAGAAAGATGAGATGATTTCCTATCTTGTCGATGCTGAACGAAAGCGTTCTACATCCTTCTACACTAAATATTCAAATAGAACTTTGGCAAATAAACTCAAAAAAGCTTTGGATGTTGATATGGTTGTTCCAAGCCATATAGATAAAAGCCGTATTGAAAAGGATTTCATCTGGATGTCTAATGCTAATATTGATATGACTCAGAACATCGTTGTTTATGCTTATCCATATAATAGGAAAGACGATTTTAAACTAAAAAATCTATTGGCTAAGAGAGATTC
>JALNVE010000081.1 GCA_023227695.1 Paludibacteraceae bacterium | reverse complement strand
TTTTACGCTTGGCAATATCTCTCTTAATAGTTGATCTGTTTTCATTCCGCAAAGATAATGCTATTCATGAATTTTGGGGAATATTCTTGTCGCTATACCAACCCCACCTATCCGCTGATCCTGAATACCTTATATGCATTTCATTTTACATACAGATCATTTCCAGCTGTTATTTGAAATTTGATCCCAAACAATCTTACGATTAAATTGAAGCAACTTCTACATCAATAACATAAAGAAAAAAGCTGCATCCATTAAAAAATGAATACAGCTTTCATATCACTGCAAAATTATGATTATAACTCTTTTCTGATCTTCTCAGCAATCTCATTCATCTCTGCAGGAGTAAGTTTTAATTTCTCCTTAGCAAAATTCAAATCGCCTTCGTTTTCCATTGGAACCAAGTGAATGTGTACATGAGGTACTTCCATACCCATAACAGCCAATCCAATTCTCTTGCAAGGCATAGCACTCTCCATAGCAAGAGCCACCTTCTTTGCAAAAAGAACTAATCCAGAAAGTGTGTCATCATCCAAATTGAATATATAATCGTCTTCAATCTTTGGAATAACCAAAGTGTGACCTTTCTTTACAGGATTAATGTCGAGGAAAGCAAAATATTTGTCATCTTCGGCAATCTTATAACATGGAATTTCTCCATTGATAATTTTCGTGAAAATTGTTGCCATTGTTGTTCAATATTAAATTGAGATCTTTATAATTTCGAATGGGATTTTTCCAGCAGGGACAGTCACATCAACGACTTCACCCTCCTTATGCCCCATAAGAGCTTTTGCAATTGGAGTTGATACGGAAAGTTTACCCTCCTTCAAATTAGCCTCGTGTTCAGAAACCAAAGTATAAGTCATTTTCTGACCATTCTTTGTATTCTTAATCTCTACTTTATTAAGTATTTGTACGGTATCTGTGTTTAACTTAGACTCATCAATAACTCTTGCTGATGCGATTTTCTCCTTCAAAATAGAAATCTTCATCTCAAGAAGACCTTGTGCCTCTTTGGCAGCATCATACTCTGCATTCTCAGACAAGTCTCCTTTGTCTCTTGCTTCAGCAATCTGCTTAGAGATATTAGGACGCTCAACCGTCTCCAACTGCTTCAGTTCTTCAACCATTTTGTTTAAACCCTCTTCGGTCATATAGGATACAGCCATGATATTATGCTTTAAAAATTAGTAATAATTTGATTCATTTTTTAATCACTGAACAGAAAATAAAAGTATGTGGCAACACAAAGAACAAGTATTCTACTCCTGCTCCCTTAAGCTTGTATTGCCATTTACCAGATTAACTAGATTAATCACAAAAAGTGATTCTTAGATAACAAAAAGAATTCCGACCGAAGCCGGAACTCTTACTTTTTTCTGCTCTATACGAAACAAAGATATGCCTTCTTTTTTACTTTTCCAAATTATCTTAACTTACTTTATGCTCTATTTTATTTCGTTTTTAGAAGAAAGTTGGAACAATGCAGCTTTTAGAGTAACATCGTCTCTATTAAGTATTTGATAAAAGGCAGTATCTCCAAGCATATTCCTTATTATATATGTTTTAATCTTCATTTTTATCAAAGACCTTGACTTATTCAATAAGTTAGGATTACGTTTCACACCCTTTCCTTCAGCAAAAACAACAAAGTTAGAAACCAAATCCTCTCCGTCCAAGAAGGCTTCCAACTCATTCAAGTTTTTATAAGATTTCAGTTTCTCGCGGTTCGAATCTGTATAATTAAATGAGTACTCATAAATCATACCCGAGTTATTGACTTTGTTGAAGTAAGAGGTCATTCCTGTTGTATCTCTTGGAACAAATACATCCGGCATAATACCACCACCACCATAAACCACACGTCCATGTTTAGTTCTATAAATGGTTGTGTCTGATTTGTTCACATGGATACTATCCTTTGCATCCAACTCTCCATGAATATATCGGTTATAAATGTCACTTTCATAAGACTCCTCTCCATTTCCGTATGGTTTCTGGATACAACGTCCAGAAGGAGTGTAATACCTTGCGATGGTAAGCCTCAACGCAGATCCATCAAGTAATGGGAACTGCTGTTGAACAAGGCCCTTACCGAACGAACGACGGCCCACAATCAAACCTCTATCGTTATCCTGTATTGCACCTGCAAAAATCTCACTGGCAGAAGCAGACCACTCATCAATCAGAACCATCACACGGTTGGTTTTGAAACGTCCGTTTCCATCTGCAATTGCATCCGTTCTAGAATTGGCATTACCTTCTGTATAAACAATCATATCGCCCTTGCCCAAGAACTCATTGATCATACTGATGGCTGCATCCAAGTAACCGCCTGAATTCCCACGTAAGTCAACAATGAATTTTTCTGCTCCAGACTCCTTCATTGCCATCAAAGCCTTAAAAAACTCCTCGTAAGTAGAACCACCGAAACGATTCACCTTCACATAACCAATATCCGAGCCGATTTTATAATAAGCATCTATGCTGTTTACTGGAATATCACCTCTAACAATTTCAAAAGACAGAAGATCCTTAGCACCATTACGTTTAATCCCCACTTTCACCTTCGTACCCTTAGGCCCACGAAGTTTATTCACTACCTTTTCGTTGGTGATCTCTTTTCCAACAAAAGTAGAATCGTTGACAGTGACAATACGGTCACCGGGAAGGACACCCAACTTCTCTGAAGGTCCGCCACTAATAACACTCACAATCATCACTGTATCACGTTGAATATTAAACTGAACGCCAATCCCGCTAAAACTTCCCTCCAACTCTTCGTTGACTGTCTGCAACTCCGAAGCAGGTATGTAAACAGAATGCGGATCCAAATTTGAGACGATCTTGGGAATGGCTTTCTCTATCAAGCTATCAGAACTCAATGAATCCACATATTTAGCAGATATCAAGTTCAATAAAGCATTGATTTTATCACCTTTCACAACTGTTTCTTGTTTCACTTGATGTGACGATTTCTTATCTGAAAGGGTTTTTCCTATAAAGATTCCCACAATTACAGCCAATGCAAAAAAGATTGGCATGTATACAACTGACTTCTTCATAAACAAAACTATTTTGTATCTTCCTTATCTATATCCAAAAACTCTATTTCAACACCAGCACGTTTCAACAAATCAATTCCATCCGTTATGTGGTACAATTCGGAATAGACCACCCTTTTGATGCCAGACTGAATAATCAGCTTCGCACACTCAATGCATGGAGAAGCCGTCACATAAAGCGTAGCTCCCTCACTGCTATTATTAGAGCGTGCCACCTTTGTGATAGCATTAGCCTCAGCATGCAATACATAGGGTTTTGTTTTGTTGTTATCATCTTCACAAACATTTTCAAAACCGGAAGGTGTTCCATTATATCCGTCAGAGATAATCATCTTATCTTTAACCAAAAGAGCTCCCACTTTCCTCCGCTCGCAATAGGAATTCTCAGCCCAGATACGAGCCATCTGCATATATCGGCAGTCAAGTTTATGCGTCTTTTCTTTGTTATCCATTATCCTAATTCTGAAATCAGAAAAATAATATTTTCAAGATTATCAATCAAGTAACATCTTCCTTGCCCAACCCCTAATCTCAGAGCTGACAAATCCACGAGATGTCATGAACAGAAGATTCGCATCCTTTAATGAGAGCGAATTAAGTCTACCAAGCAGATCCTCCTTATTATTAAAGACGATACACTCTTTTCCAAAAACAGAAACAATATCATCACAACTTATCTGTACGTCTTTTTTATTCGGATCAAAATAAATGAGCTTTTCTGCTACACCATCCAGCGATCCAGTATACTGAGGAAAATAACTAGAAGAAAGGCTACTGCCAGTATAAAGCTCCAAGCAAATCAACAATTTACGTTCTGGGAACTGTCGTTTCAATGCATCGACGGAAGCCAACACATTAGAAGGTGTATTGGCCAAATCACAGAACACAGAAGAGTTTCCATTGAATGCGATTTTCTCCATTCGATATGGCAGACCAGAGAATTCAGCAATACTCTCGTAAAAATCCTGGTCTTTAACGCCTATCTGTCGGCACACCAATCTAGCAGCCTCAATGTTCTGCATATTATGTGCACCAAATATCTTTAATGGGAAACTCCCATATTTATTTTTCAAATAAGTAACACCCGAAATGATGTCGTAATCTGGGATAGAATAAGGTATAGCGGTAACATCCTCACGTACGTTATCTGCAATTTCACGGATATTATTGTCTTTTTCCGAAAAGATCAGTTTACCATCCCTCTCAATCAATTTCGAGAAAATGCGGAACTGCTCCACATAATCATCAAAAGTAGGGAATGCATCAATATGATCCCATTCTATTCCTGATATAACAGCGATATGGGGTTGATAGACATGAAATTTAGGTCTTTTATCTATGGCAGAAGTAAGATATTCGTCACCCTCAAAGATAGCAATTCGATTTTCGTCACTAAGACTCAACCCTGTGCTGAATCCATCTATTTGAGAACCAATTAGATAATCAGTTTTTATACCCATACGGCGAAGCACAAAAAGTACCATTGCAGTAATGGTGGTTTTTCCATGACTACCACTGATTACCACACGCACTTTGTCTCTTGTCTGCTGGAATAAGTATTCAGGAAAGGAGCAAATCTTCAGACCCAATTTTTTCGCTTCCAAAAGTTCGGGATTATCAGGTCTGGCATGCTTTCCTAAAATGACGGTATCAATCTCGTCAGAAAGTTTTTCCGGAAACCAGCCAAGTTCAGAAGGCAAAAGTCCGTTGGCCGCCAATCTGCTTCTTGATGGTTCCTCAATTTCATCATCGGAACCAGTTACGACATCGCCTTTCTTATGTAAAGCGATTGCCAAATTGTGCATGGCGGCACCTCCTATTGCGATAAAATGTACCTTCATATCTACTTTGTTTGCAAAACAAAGATGCAAATCTCGTCACAAAAGATTTTGCGTCTTTATGCTTCTTTGCTAAATTCGCACAAAATTACAAAAAAATGAAGTTATTTAAGATAGAAACCGGTTTTTTTTCAAGCGATGGAGGAGCTTACTTTGGAAGCGTTCCTAAATTGGCATGGCAAGAGGCTTACCCAGCAGATAAAGACAATCTCTGTAAAATGGCTATGTGTTCAATTTTAGTTAAAACCGAAGACAAACTGATCCTTATAGACACGGGCATAGGCATCAAGCACCTCGACGTGATGGAGGATTACGGTTTCTATGGCATTATCCGTTTTGAGGAAGAACTCAACAAATTGGGTTTTTCTTGCAACGACATCACTGATGTTGTTCTGACCCACCTGCACTTCGAACATTGCGGAGGATGCACTTGGATTGACAGCAACTTCCAACTTCAGCTTACCTTCCCTAACGCTACCCATTGGATAAGCGACGAGCAATGGAAAAACATGCTTCAGCCCAATCTTGCTGAAGAGAACTCCATTTTCATGGCAGACGTCATGGAAATTTTCAAACAGAATAAACTCAAGACAATAAAAGAGGAGACCACACTCTGCGAAGGGGTGACATTAAAACTCTTCTCCGGGCACTCTATCGACCAGATCGTCCCTTACATCAAGACAAAAGAGAGGACATACGTCTTTGTTGGAGATGTGATTCCTACCGCAGCCAACGTACCACTCTACTGGCTAAGCGCATACGACATCGACCAAATTGCCGCCCTTACCGGAAAGAAAGCAATTTTAGAAGAAGCTGCAAAACATAATCAAGCTATTATTTTTGAACACGATAGTTACACCGAGTGTGCAACAATTAAGAAAAAAGAAGACTTTGAAATTGAAGAAAAAGTCGAAATAAAATAGACTTGCTTCGAATGCAAGCAACAATTATAAACTAAGCAGCTGTTTCAAAATTATCGTCAGATTATTTTAGATGAGTTTTGAGAGTTTTTTAGAGCATTGTGAAAAAGATAGCAAGCTATCTGATGAATTAAATCGTTAAAAACAGTCTCGATACCTCCTTAATCATACAAAAAAAAGTAATTTTGTCTTTCATTCTAAATTCTATAGTATGCGCATATTATATCTGATAAATGGATTGACAGTTGGCGGAGCTGAAATCATAACAATTGATATAGCAAATGAAATGGCAAAAAAAGGTCATATAGTTTGCCTTGTTCATATTCTAGACAAAAACGAGCTTAAAAACCGCATTGATTCAAGTGTTGAGGTCATCTCTTTATGTGGAGTCAAATCATTTTTCTCGCTTTTTAAAGCAACAATCAAATTTGGCAAGATAATAAAAGAGTTTAAGCCAGACATAGTACATGCAAATATGTTCCATGCAAATATAATTGCAAGAATCAGCCGTATCTTTCATACGATTCCAAAACTGATTTGTTCGGCACACAGCAACAATGAAGGCGGTAACTTAAGAATGCTTACCTATAGGATGACTGATTTCCTTTCAGACATTAATACCAATGTTTCAGAAAAAGCAATTGAACATTTCGTAAACAACAAATGGTTTTCGAAGAAGAAAAGTATCTGTGTATACAATGGCATAAACGTCAATATATTTAAACCAGAAGAAAACACACGAAATCTTTATCGTTCTAAATATAGCATTAAACCAGAAGATTTCCTTTTCCTTTATGTAGGACGCCTTACGAAAATAAAAGACGTTTCTACCCTTTTGAATGCCTTCCAAATTGTCTCTACACAGAAAGAAAATGTGAAGCTCCTAATTGTTGGTGAAGGAGAAGAAAAAACAAATTTGGAAAATCAATCTAAAGAATTAGGAATAGAAAATCTAGTAACCTTTGCAGGTAAACAAAACGATACATGGAACTACTATAACGCAGCAGACTGTTTTGTTCTAACCTCCTCTTGGGAAGGATTTGGGATAGTTTTAGTAGAAGCAATGTCATGTGGATTACCTGTTCTTGCCACAAATGCAGGCGGATGTGCAGAAATCATCAATGACAATAACTACATGATAGAAGTCGGAGATTTTAGAACTTTATCTGATAAAATGCTTTCCATAAGTAGATTAGATTCAGTTTCTCTTTCCAAAATAAAAGAATATAATATACTTAGAGCACGCAATTTCTCTATTGAAACCATCTTAGACAAATGGATGAATGTATACAATAGATGAAACATATTGCACTAAGATACATTTCCCATGAATCTTTTTACATATTTAAAATATATCTTCTTTCAAATAGAAAATATATCTATTTTTGCTAAAAAAAAGTTACTTTAAAATATTATCAAATGACATTTCAAGATTTAAAGCTCAAAACCAAAGAATGGGGAGCTTCTTTAATAGAAGGAATGGATAAAAACAAATGGTTATTTATCGGTGCTTTATTCTTAAGCATATTCCTTAAGTTACTGTTATTTACTAAGTCAGCATTAAGTGGAGTAGAACTTTCATGCAGTTATAATTCTGATTCAGCCAATTTCTTTTTAAATTATGCTATTTACATAGGAATACCACTTCTTTTTGTAGGACTAGGTTTATGTAGCAAACATTATTGGGCTGCTTTTGCTCTTAATTTAATATTAGACATCTGGATTTTTGCAAATCTAATAAGCTTACGTAGCCATGGCATGATGATTACCGGCTATGACTTCAGAATTGCAAGTAACATGGACGGTTTCTGGGATAGCATCTTTGTCTTTATTCATTTTTGGGATTTATTCCTTTTCATCATTACAGGCGTGCTCATTTTCTTCAGTTTCAAGGTAAACAAGAAAGGAAAAATGAACGTAAAATTGGGACTTGCCATGATTGCCGTTTCCATCGTTCTCATCATGATCAAACCAATTCGTTTTCACAATTTTTGGGGATTACAATTGAACATTTGTGATCAATTAAACGTAACAGGAGAAGGTAGAGATGAATTTGCTGCTAATTATACAGTATTTTCGAATCTAATAGCTGAACTTGATTTCTTTGTAAATCTAGAAGACATTCCAGAAAAGCCTGTTCTTTCGGGATTCCAGAAAGATAAAATCAGGAAATTCATGATAAAACCAGAACACAAAGACTCTTTGCAAGACAACTTGATTATCATCATGTTTGAGAGCCTTGAAGGTTGGGTTTTGAATAAAGACATAAACGGTCAAGAAATCACACCTAACATAAATGCATTGACAAGAAAAAATTCCATATACGGAAGTAATATGATGCCTCAAACTCAAAGAGGAACATCAAGCGATGCTCAGCTAACTGTCAATACAGGTCTTCTTTCTTTGGTATATGAAACGGTTTGTTATGCATATCCAACCAACAAGTATTATTCTATTGGTGATGCCATGGCTCAACTAGGATCTCACAATGTAATGAGAATCCCAACCAACGCTTCCGCTTGGAACCAAGCAGCTATATCTGGGCCATGGGGTTATCCTACACTTTACAGTAAAGAAAGTTCTGACGAAGATTTGTTCTATGATGTAGCAACAATAATTGACTCCATTCCAGAACCTTTCTGCATTCAGGCCGTCACTATGGCATCTCACGCGCCATTCTGGAAATATGCAGAATACTCTTCACTTGAAATTCCTGATGAATTACCAGCTAGCAAAATCAATTACATAAAAAGTGTAAACTACACAGACAAATGTATCGGAGAATTTCTTGAAAAGCTAAAGGACAATCCTAAGATGAAAAACACGACCATTGTAATCGTAGGTGACCATAGCATTTTCAATAGCAACAGACAAGAATTTGCAGAGTCTGAACTTGGTAAAAAGCTAGGAGCGGCTGACAACAACTGTGTTTCATTTGTTATCTACTCTCCTAAAAACATAAAAGGAAAAGAGATCAAAGAAGAGACATACCATATGGATATATATCCTACATTGCTTAGTCTATTCAAACTCAATAACTATCCATGGAGAGGCTTCGGTTGTGATTTAACACAAGACTCCTTGCCAAGAAAGATGTCAGAAAGAGAAATCTCAGGTATCTGCGAGACCATTATCCGGAGTAACTTCTTTGCAGAGGAAGATCAGAAAAGTAAAGTAAAAAAATAATAAACAGTATATCATATCGTTAAAAAAGTGGCAATAGTATTATTGTCACTTTTTTTATAGCATGAAATATAAATTCTTTACACTTCTCATTTTCCTTTGTTGCAATTGCATTTTTGCACAGGAAATGCCTAACTACATCGCACATGCATGCGGTGTGGTCGAGCCCGACTATACATACAGCAATTCAAAAGAGGCTTTTTTAACTTCTATAGAAAGAGGTTACGAATTCATAGAAGTCGATTTAGACACAACAAGAGATGGTATTTTAGTTGCTTCTCATGATTGGGAAAGTTTTAACATCAATGCTAATCAGGCTGAGTTGCAAGACTCAATGTTATCTCTTGAAGAATTTAAAAATAGCGTTATCTATGGCAAATATACTCCTATTACCATAGAAGAGATTGTAGACACTCTTTTGAAGTATCCGAATGTAGCGATCGTCACTGATAAAATATCTGATATAACCATTATTGACAAATACTTCTCTGAAATTAAAGACAGAGTATATGTTGAATCGTTTTCTATCGAAGATTATACTCAACTCCGCAACGCAGGTTATCATGCAATGTACTCAAACCAAATTGTTGATCTATTTCCAGTAATCATAGAAAATCTTGTTGATGGTAATACCCGTATTGACTTCATCGTAAACTCTACAAATGACGACTTTCAGGAGATAAATCGCATAAAATGTCTTATGCCATTCAAAATTGCAATGTTCTCCAGCAATTCTGCAGATTTTATAAACGAACACTTAGGCATAGATATTGACCTGATATATACAGATTATTATAATCCAAGTGATAGTTCTTTCATCAAATAAAACATTTTTTCACTAGACAAGCATGACTTCAAAAGAAATAAAATATTATATCACATTTATATACTTATTGATTTTATGTCAAAACTCATATGCATATTCATGGGAAGGAAATGGAAACGAAAAATCTCCATTTCTTATAAGTTCTGTTGAACAACTTGTAGAGTTAGCGGATAGTGTAAATGCTGGTAACGATTATAAAGATGTCATATTCAGTCTAGTTTCAGATCTTGACTTGAGCAGCGTTTGCCAAAGAGATTCTAAAAGCTGGACCCCTATTGGATCAATTAATCATTATTTTGAAGGAACATTTTTAGGCAATGACCATACTATTAACAATCTATTTTTAAAAATCACATCAAGCTATAATGGACTGTTTGGATATATAGGAAAAAACGGAAAAGTTTCTAATCTTTCTATACAAGACGGTTATGTCTATTCCTCATTTTGGAGCGGAGCTATTGCGGGCGGCAACAGTGGCGAAATTTCTAATTGCCACAATATCAATTGCGAAGTAACAAGTTTTCAATTAAGTGGTGGAATTGTAGGAGGAAACTTCAATACGGTGAGAAATTGCACAAACAAAGCAGATGTTTCCAGTAATTTATGTGCAGGAGGCATTGCTGGTTATAACTACGGAAACACATCAGCTTGCAGAAATCAAGGTGATATCTACGGTATCAAAGCAACTGGAGGCATTGCAGGATACAATGGAGGCTTTGACTCTAAAAACAACTGTTACAATATCAAAGCGGGCATCATCCAAAACTGCCAAAATATTGCTTACGTAACAGGAACAAGGAAAACGGGAGGAATAACAGGAAGAAACGACGGCATTATCCTTAATTCATACAATAGAGGAGAATTAAACAGCAGTACAGAAGTAGGAGGAATAGCAGGATACAACGGTGGCTTTGATGGCATAGAAGGGAAAATATACAACTCTTACAATATCGGAAACATTACTTGTTCTGAGAACTATGCTGGTGGCCTAGTTGGTTCAAATAATATTGTAGGAGAAGTTACGAACTCATATAATGCAGGAAAAATTGCTGCTTTCAATAAAAGTGGAAGCCTTATAGGAGAAAACA
>JALNVE010000080.1 GCA_023227695.1 Paludibacteraceae bacterium | reverse complement strand
TGATGCCGAAAGATAAGAACAGGATGGCTGCGCAAGTTCCGTGAATGATGTTGCTGACTGGCATAGGAAGATTAAATATACCTACTGATTCTATGTTTACTGGTATTCTACATGGGAAGACAAAAAAACTAATTGGACCAATCTGTTTGTGGCTTTGCCACAAGACTTTTAGCTAGGGTATAAACAAAGAAAGACAGATTAAAAAATCTGTCTTTCTTCTCTTTGACATTTTCGGTCGAGGTGAAGGGATTCGAACCCCCGACCCTCTGGTCCCAAACCAGATGCGCTAACCGGACTGCGCTACACCTCGTTTCCTGAATTGCGGTGCAAAGATAGAGACACTTTGAATAACCTCCAAATTTTTTCCGCATTTTTTTCGAATTATTTAGTAGCTCCGCCGGGAATCGAACCCGGATCTAAAGTTTAGGAAACTCGTATTCTATCCATTGAACTACGGGGCCATCCTGAATATTCGGTTGCAAAGATAGTTTTTGAAAGTCATACTCACAAATTATGGCACTTTTTTTTAGCAGCTGTCCCTTGTGTAAGGCGGTTTTAGATGGTTTGTTTTTAAATTGTTCAATTGACAAATGATGAGAAAATTGTCTGGCTTTTCTGTTTTAACACCTGAATATTATACGGTGATTAAAATTTGTTTATTTTTATATAGAGGTAACAAGGAGATTTGCTTTTTGCTTTCTACATTCTTAAGGGTTGAGCAAAAAACTCAAAGAAAATGCATCATCTCTCTTTTATTTATTCAAAACAATTACGGTTATGAAAACGAGACTACTCATATTGTTGATGGGGTTGCTATCTCCAACTTGGATTTATTCGCAGCTCACTTTAAAGGAAAACGGACGACTAGGATTAGGTACTGACCAGCCTAGAAGGGAGGTTGATATTATCACCAATGGTCCTTATTCTGATTCTGTAGTGTTTGGTAAAGAGAATGTAGGCGATAAGCTTTTAATTAAGTTACCTATTTCTCAGAAGGAAAACGGAGTTGAGTATTCCGGTGTTTCAGTTTCTCCTTTAAGTTATCCTTTCTCTTCAAATTTAGGAGCTTCCAATCAGCGTTGGGGAAATATCTATTTGATGCGTAGCCCTAATGTATTGTCAGATATTCGCTTTTTGACAAATGTATCTGATATGCCTACAAATGTTGCAGATCGGTTGTTGCAAGTGAAACCAGTAATGGCAAATTTCAGAGATACTTTGTTAGGATATTCTTTACGCGGATATTCTGCGGAATATAAAGAATCTGTTCCTATGATTGTTGCTCAGGATTTGGAATTGGTATTTCCGGATCTGGTGGAGAAAGAGAATGACGTGTATGGTGTGCGTTATGCAGCTATGATTCCTTATTTGCTTCAGGCTATTCGTGAACAGCAGGAAAAAATAATGACTTTGAATTCAGAAACTGAACTTTTAAAGAAAAAAGTTGCTATTTTATCTAAAAATGAAACTGTCGGCGTTATTCAGGCAACCTCTCAACTTATTGATGTGAAATTAGGTCAGAATGAACCTAATCCATTTACAACACAATCTGAAATAGAACTTTATATTCCTAAAACAGTGACAAAAGCTGTTTTATGCGTATATGATCTAAACGGAACTCAGTTGAAGTCTTATAGAATAGCAGAGAAGGGGAGTACTTATCTCCTTATCAACAAGTCTGATTTCAGACCAGGCATATTTATTTATGCGCTAATTTGCGATGATGATTTGGTTGATTCAAAGGAGATGATCATTCTTGAATGATGTGTTGAATCTTAAAATTGAAAGTCATGAGACCATTATATAAATATATGGTTGCTTTAATAGCTTCTTTGTTTATTTGGGAATGTGGTCTATATTCTCAGATATATGTAAAGATAGCTGATGAAAGTGTACGGCCTCTTGCGATGCTTAAATCGAAGACAAGGAGCTCTTTCATTCGTATTATGACTAAAAATGACTACTTTAACAGATTATTGACTCTCTATAAAATTTCTAAATATGAGCAAGCTTATCCTTCTGCTAAGAGTGATTGGCTTCGTGACATCTATGTGTTGGAAGGTAATGATGAAATCTACGATGCTTTAGTTAACCGTTTCTCAAGGGAGTTTTCTTTGGTTGAAAAAACAGATGTACAACCTATGGAAATCGGTGATTCTATTCAAAGATATATACCGAATGATAAAAAGTTTTCGGGTCAGTCTAATTTGGATTTGGTGAGAGCACCTGAGGCTTGGAGTTTGCTTGGAAATTTGCCACATACGCCAATCGCGGTTACCGACACACATTTTGAAGAATCGCATTTGGATTTACAAGGTCAATTCATAAATGTCGTGAAAACAAATTATGAAGATGAGAATAGTTTTCATGGTACAGCAGTAAGTGGTGTTTTGGGAGAAAAAACGGATAACAATGAGGGTTATGCTTCTATTTCTTTCGGAGCTCCTATTTATGCTTCTACTAAATGGGGTGTAGATAATGAGGTATTGAGAATCGCTCAGTTAGGCTATCGTGTGATAAATTGCAGTTGGTTAAATAGATGCACTTATAGTGTGGTTCAAGATTCTCTTTATAGTGAAATTAAAAACAAATGGAATGCTGTGGTTGTCTTTGGTGCAGGAAACTCTACATCTCATTGTGGAAGTTTGAAAGCTAAGGTGTATCCATCATCTTATAACTCGGTGTTGTCTGTGACATCTGTTGGTCATATATACGAAGTAGGAACAACATCAGCTTATGGAACAATAAATTGGAAAGATTGTCATGAGTCGACCATTGGAGACGTTACATCTGCTCATCATCACAATTCTGCTGTTGATATATGTGCCCCAGGTTATAATGTACCTACAACATTGTTGAATTCTCAATACGGAGGTGCTTGGGGAACCTCTTTTGCTGCACCTCAAGTTGCTTCTGCTTTGAGTTTGATTTTTACTATAAATCCTTGTTTGACGGCAGATGAGGCAATCGATGTTTTGCTTTCTACTGCTGATTCTTCTATTTATAACATAGAGGCGAATAAAGAGTATATCGGACAATTGGGAAAGGGAAGATTGGATGTTTATAGCGCTGTGAAAAAGGCTATAGAAACAGCAACGCTTATTCTTTCTTCTCCTGAGACTTTCCAACTGAATGAGGAGGTGGAAAGTCCTTATGCCATCTATGTTAAAGCGCCGTTTATAGTAAAAGCAGGAAGCGCCGTTACTTTTAAGACAAGAACTGATTTCGTGATTGATTCCGAGTTCTGTGTGGAAAAGGGCGGTGAATTAAGAATAGATGTAAGTCCGGATAATGTCATCGTCTGCCATTAGCGTGCGCTAAATCATACATATTGCCAGGCATAGATGCAACAACTCCTTTCATCTCCAATTCGAAAAGGAGAGAAGTCAATTCAGATATAGACATTTGTGATTTTCGAGAGAGTATGTTGATTTGCATAGCTCCTTCCGTTCTGAAGAATTCAACTATACTTTGTTCCTTGTCAGAGAGTTCTTGGAATAAGGATAGTTGAATGTTTGTTTGGCCGTTTCCGTCCCAGTTCATAAGATATTCAATGTCTTTGGCTGATTCGACGAGAGAGGCCTTGTTTTGTTTGATGAGGTTGTTACAACCGATGGAGTAGATGTCGCCTGCCCGTCCGGGTAGAGCGAAGACATCTCGATGGTAGGAGTTGGCAAACTCAGCCGTGAGCAGGGCTCCGCCTTTTTCTCCTGATTCGATGATCAGAACAGCATCGCACATGCCTGCAATGATGCGGTTTCGAGACACGAAGTTGTTGCGGTCTATCTTAGTACCCGAAGGGTATTCTGTCACGATGGCTCCCTTCTCCTCCATCATTCTCCTAGCTGTGGCCAGATGAGCGTAAGGGTAAATTTGGTCCAAACCATGACCCACTACACCGATAGTTGCTAGTCCGCACTCAATAGCCTTCCTATGTGCGCAGATGTCCACACCATAGGCTAATCCGCTTACGATGGTAACGTCTGCATGTCTTTGACTCAACTCAAGGATGATGTCTTCGCAGACCGATTTGCCGTATGGGGTCATTTTTCGGGTGCCCACAATGCCAAGAAACTTTCCTTTGTTCAGATCTGCAGTACCTTTCTTATAGAGAACAATGGGATGGTCATTGCATTCCACCATCCGTTTCGGGTATTCATCGTCGTTGTAAAAAAGGATGGATATGCCTCTTTTTTGGGCAAATTCGACCTCTCTTAAGGCATCGTCGAGAATCTTAGGGCCTTCGGCAATCTGTTGTGATAGATAATCTCCGATGCCTGGAATCTTCTCCAATTTCTTTTTGGGTGTTTGAAACATCGCCTCTTCACTGCCGAGGGCTGTGACCAATTTTTTGATTGTTTGAGTACCGACTCCCTTAATCATCGTAGAGCCGATTTTGTATTTCAGATTTGAATTTTCCATTTTAAGCAAAAAACAAGTAAGTAAGCATTTGAACAGGAATACGATCATAACCTCATTACTTGAGGCTCGTATTTTTCATTTGTGCAAATGTATGAAATTATTTTTACTTACCTTTGTACCTTCAATATAACAAATGAATTTTTTATGGATAAAACAAGATTAAACAAAATAGATAGATTAATACAGAAGGAACTTGGTGATATGTTCCAGAAATCTGTGAACTCGATGAACGGTACTTTGGTATCTGTTACATCGGTAAACGTTTCTGCCGATTTGAGTGTAGCCAAGGTCTATTTGAGCATATTCCCAACAGACAGACATAAAGAGGTGATGGAACTTATCAAAAACAGTAACAAGTCACTTCGTTTTGAGTTGGCTCAACGCATTCGTTTCCAGTTGCGTAAGGTGCCTGAAATGGTTTTTTATTTGGACGACTCGTTGGATTATCTTGAAAACATTGACCGTTTGTTGGGTAAAACAGAGGGTGAAGTGAAGGAATGAAATTAGCTTCCTACATAGCGTTCCGTTATCTTTTCTCAAAGAAAAAGCATAATGTCATCAACATCATATCTATGATATGTGTGGCTGGCATTTGTGTTGCCACAATAGCTCTTGTCTGCACATTGTCTGTGTACAATGGATTTCAGCAATTGATTACGGGTTTGTATAATTCGTTCGATCCTGATTTGCGTATCACTTTGGTGGAGGGTAAAAATTTTGATGCCAATCTGCCTCAGATAGAGAAACTTGAGAAGTTGCCGTATGTGGATGTGTTGGCGGAGTCGTTGGAAGAGAATGCTATGATAAGGAATAAGGGTAAGCAGACCACCATCACTGTGAAGGGTGTCACTTCCGATTATGCCCGGTTAATAAGGACAGATTCTGTAGTGACTTCTGGACGTTTTCTTCTGAAAGATGGAGAAAATGATTTTGCTGTGATAGGTGCGGCCTCTGCTACCTTAATTGAAGCGGGCGTCTTTTTTGTAAATCCTGTTTCTCTCTATGCTCCTAAATATGGGGCGAAGGTGAATATTGCTAATCCGGAGAATGCGTTCAATGAGAGAAATGTTTATATCTCTGGAGTTTATTCAGTAAATCAGCAGGAGATAGATAACAAATTTGCATTTGTACCCATCGATTTTGCCCGCGAACTTTTTGGTTACGGTGAGGTTATCTCAACAATAGAGCTGAAGTTGAAAACGGGAACTGATGTTGGCAAAGCAAAAGAGGAGGTGGCTTCTATCTTAGGACCAACTTTCCGTGTACAGGATAAACACGAACAGCATCACGAGTTTTATCGAATGTTGAAAATTGAGAAATGGATTACATTCCTGATACTTTTCTTCATTCTTCTGATTGCTGTTGTGAACGTGGTAGGCTCCCTCACCATGTTGATTATAGAGAAAAAAAATGATATCCGTACTCTTTTGAGTTTGGGTGCGAATAATAAAATGGTGCGTAATATTTTCTTGCTAGAAGGCTGGTTGGTTTCCGTGTTTGGAGCAATTTTAGGTGTTGTGATAGGTTTGATTCTCTGTTTGGTGCAGGAACACTTCGGAATTTTGAAGTTGAATAACGGAGGAGAAGGCAATGCCTTTATCGTTGATGCCTATCCTGTTTTAATACAATGGAATGATGTTATGATCATTTTAGTTACGGTTCTTTTGGTTGGTTTTTTGGTGGCTTGGTATCCTACCCGTTACTTGGAAAAATTGAAATAAAAATCCGAAAGTTTTGTTTGCATTTCATCACATCTTATAATTTTCATTACAGTCTAAGATTTATAGATATCTGATCCCGCCCATCAGTTTTTGGGATTGATCCTAAAATTAACATACCCACAGGGTTTGCACTTGATTCGTTTTCCGTTATCTATGCGGTACCTGTCGGCACTGTTAATTTGGTCTGCTTATTTTTTTTAACCACGGATTTTTGCTCGCGGCTTATATATTAATTTCTTTTCTGTTTGACCGTTCTAGTTGTTTTGCTAGTTGTTGTCTTTTTATTCCTTATATAAATATGTCTCACGTTTGAGTTTTCAGTCTCCCGCTCGTCTATTTCAAAGTAAGGAAGAGATTTAATGAGTGGTGTGAGCTTTTGAAAACCATAGATACGAGGGTCGAAATCCGGTTTCTTTTTGTTGATCATACTACCGATCTCTGCAAGCGATGCCCATCCGTTATCATCGGCCAAGTCATTGATCGTCTGTTTTATAATCCTAACGATGTTGCTATTGATGTCGTCATACCTGGATTTCTTTTCGATACTTCTACTTTTGTTTTTCTCTGTGGTGCTTGAACCATTGTTGGTATCTGTATCAGAGTCTGATTCCAAGACCTCAATATAGATAAACTTATCGCAGGCAACGATAAATGGGTTAGGAGTTTTCTTCTCGCCCATACCTAACACCAGCATGCCGGATTCTCGGAGTCGGGTAGCCAAACGGGTGAAATCGCTGTCGCTGGAGACAAGGCAAAAACCATCCACTTTCTCGCTGTGCAGAATGTCCATAGCGTCGATAATCATGGCAGAGTCTGTCGCATTTTTACCGAAAGTATAGCTGTATTGTTGTATAGGGGTGATGGCATTCTCGAGCAAAGCGGGTTTCCATCCTGCCACGGTAGGACGGGTCCAGTCGCCATAAATACGTTTGATGGTAGGGATTCCAAATTTTGCGATTTCATCTAGCATTCCTTTGATTTTAGAGTAGGGAATGTTGTCAGCATCAATAAGAATCGCAAGTTTTAAGTCTGTTTTTTCTCTCATAAAATAATTTTATCTATATACAAAGATAATATAAGTATATGTTAATTCTAGTTATAAAGCATTGCTCTTATATCCTTTATAGCTTGTTTTTTGTAAAGTTTATAAACTTATTACCATCAGGTAAAGAAAAATTTGGTTGAATGAGTTAATCTATGTAATTTTGCACGATTAAATTAATATGACCATATCAGGGTGATTACACATATATTTAATAGAGACGGGAATAAGGCTTGGATGGCGGATTCGTTATCCTTTCCCTTGTTTTTTTTTCTTGCGTTGGCGATTCTTCCCGACGCATTTTTTTTGCCTGATTGGAAGTAAATGGACAACAAAAAACAAGAAACGAAATAACGCTATAATTTATGATGCAGGGAATTAAAAAAGTGATTTTGCTTGGATCCGGTGCTTTGAAAATCGGACAAGCAGGTGAATTTGATTACTCCGGTTCGCAGGCTTTGAAAGCAATGCGAGAGGAAGGTATCAGTACAGTTTTAATAAATCCTAACATTGCAACCATTCAGACATCTGAGGGTGTGGCAGATAAGGTTTATTTCTTACCTATCACTCCATATTTCGTGGAGGAAGTGATTAAGAAAGAGAAACCAGACGGTATACTTTTGGCTTTCGGTGGTCAAACAGCTTTGAACTGCGGAACTGAACTTTATCTTTCTGGCGTGTTCGAGAAGTATGGCGTGAAAGTGCTTGGTACTTCTGTTGACGCTATCATGATTACAGAAGATCGTGACCTCTTCGTTAAAAAGTTGGATGAGATAAAGGCAAAAACTCCACATTCCCATGCGGTAGAAAATATGGCAGACGCCCTCAATGTTGCCAAGGAGATTGGTTTCCCAGTTATGGTTCGTTCAGCATACGCTTTGGGTGGTTTGGGTTCTGGTATTTGCGATAATGAGGCTGAGTTCCGTGAACTTTGCGAAAGCGCATTGGCCCACTCTAAACAAATCTTGGTAGAAGAGTCTTTGAAGGGATGGAAAGAGATTGAGTTCGAGGTGATCCGTGATAAGAACGACCACTGCTTCACTGTGGTTCCAATGGAAAACTTCGACCCACTAGGTATCCACACGGGCGAGAGTATCGTTGTTGCTCCTATCATCTCATTGTCTGATGAGCAGATCAAGATGTTGCAGGAAATTGCTCAGCAGGTTGTCCGTCACATCGGTATCGTAGGTGAGTGTAACATCCAATATGCATTCAATGCTAATACAAACGACTACCGTATCATCGAGATCAATGCTCGTTTGAGCCGTTCTTCTGCTTTGGCTTCTAAGGCTTCTGGTTATCCTTTGGCTTTCGTTGCTAGTAAGTTGGCATTGGGCTACTCTTTGGATCAGATTGGTGAGATGGGAACTCCAAACTCAGCATATGTTGCTCCTTCAGTAGATTATATGATCGTTAAGATCCCTCGTTGGGATTTGTCCAAGTTTGCAGGTGTTGACCGTGAAATCGGTTCTTCCATGAAGTCTGTCGGCGAGATCATGTCAATCGGTAAGTCTTTCGAGGAGATTATCCAAAAAGGTCTTCGTATGATTGGTCAAGGCATGCACGGATTCGTAGGAAACAAAGAGCTTGAGTTTGGTGATTTAGATAAGGAGTTGTCACGTCCTACTGACTTACGTATCTTCGCTATTGCTAAGGCTTTCGAAGAGGGTTATACCGTAGAGCGTATCGAAGAACTTACAAAGATCGATGTTTGGTTCCTTGGTAAATTGAAGAATATTGTTGATTACACTAAAGTAATCTCTAAATACAAGAAGATCGAAGATATCCCTGCAGATGTAATGCGTGAGGCAAAACGTCTAGGATTCTCAGACTTCCAAATTGCTCGTTATACTGAAGATCCAGACGGTAATATGATTCCTGAAAGTCTTCGAGTACGTGCATTACGTAAAAAACAAAACGTTCTTCCTGCAGTAAGAAGAATCAACACGGTTGCTTCTGAGCACCCTGAGTTGACTAATTACTTATACATCACTTACGGTGCAGAGGGCATCAACACCAAATACGACGGTAACAAAGAGAAATCAATCGTTGTATTGGGTTCTGGAGCTTACCGTATCGGTTCTTCTGTTGAGTTCGACTGGTGTTCTGTAAACGCTGTTCAAACTGCAAGAAAGTACGGTTACAAGTCAATCATGATCAACTATAACCCAGAGACAGTATCTACAGACTATGACATGTGCGACCGTCTGTACTTCGATGAGTTGAGTTTTGAGCGTGTATTGGATGTTTTGGATATGGAGAACCCAACAGGCGTTATCGTTTCTGTGGGTGGTCAGATTCCGAACAACTTGGCAATGAAATTGCATTCACAGAACGTTCCTATCTTAGGTACATCACCTATCTCTATCGATAGAGCAGAAAACAGAAACAAGTTTTCTGAGATGTTGGATCAGTTGGGTATCGACCAGCCTCGTTGGCAGGAGTTAACCAGCTTCGACGAGATCGACAAGTTTGTTGACGAAGTTGGATTCCCTGTTTTGATTCGTCCATCATACGTTCTTTCTGGTGCTGCAATGAATGTTTGCTACACAAAAGATCAGATGCAGACGTTCTTGAAGGCTGCTGCTAATGTTTCTAAGGAGTATCCGGTTGTAGTTTCTGTCTTTATGCAGGAGGCAAGAGAGGTTGAGTTTGATGCAGTAGCTAAAGATGGTGAAGTTGTTGAATATGCTATTTCAGAGCACGTTGAGTATGCCGGAGTTCACTCAGGTGATGCTACGTTGGTTTATCCAGCTCAGAGATTGTATTTGGAGACAGCTCGCCGCATAAAGAAGATCAGTAAGAAAATAGCGAAAGAGTTGAACATCAGCGGTCCATTCAATATCCAATATTTGGCTAAGAACAACGACATTAAAGTAATCGAGTGTAACCTTCGTGCATCAAGAAGCTTCCCATTTGTTTCAAAGGTATTGAAACGTAACTTCATTGAGACAGCCACTAAGATCATGTTGGGTATGGAAGTTGCAAAACCGGATTCTTCTACATTCGATATCGATTACGTAGGAGTTAAGGCTTCTCAGTTCTCATTCGCTCGTTTGCACAAGGCTGATCCTGTTCATGGTGTTGATATGGCATCTACAGGAGAGGTTGGTTGTATCGGCGACGATTTCGAAGAGGCTCTTCTTTCTTCAATGATCTCTGTTGGATATAATATTCCTCAGAAGGGTATCTTGGTTTCTTCTGGCGATATCAAGGGTAAGGTTGATTTGTTGGATCCTTGCAAGATGTTGTTTGCTAAGGGTTACAAGATTTACGCTACAGAGGGTACTAAGAAGTTCTTACATGAGAACGGCGTTGAGGCTACTACTGTATCTTGGCCAGATGAGGAAGGTGAGAATAGTATTAGTGATTTGATGCTGAACCACCAGATCGACTTGGTTATTAACATACCAAAGAATCATACTCGTAGGGAGTTGACTAACGGATACAAGATTCGTCGTTCTTCTATCGACCATAATATTCCATTGCTTACTAATGCACGTTTGGCTGGAGCCTTCATCCAGGCATTCTGTGATAAGAAGATCAATGAAATTCAAATTAAGTCTTGGCAGGAATACAAGTAATATAGACTATACAAATTTGATTATAACAGAGAGGCTGCATCTTAAAGATGTGGCCTCTTTTTTGTCAGGGATGTCACGTCCTGAAATAGCGTTACAACAAAAAAGTAACGAATATGAAAGGAAAAGAAAGACAGTACGTTAGACGTTCACAAAAAGACTACCCGATGAGCTTTAAGCTTGCGGTAGTAAGAG
>JALNVE010000079.1 GCA_023227695.1 Paludibacteraceae bacterium | reverse complement strand
TTTATATGGGTGATGAGAATCAGAACATGCGCAAAGCCTACTCAGACGTGACGCAAGAGTGTTCAAAAAAGGAGAAAGAAGGTCATGTAAGCGTTGAATTTATAACTGGTCCGAAAGAAGACTATTACGAGAACACACTCATCCGGCTGGTCGGAAAGATTGAGGAGCTGCAAAGCCAAGGCATCCGAGCAGATGAAATAACCATCCTCGTCAGAAAGAACAAGAGCATCCCAATGATTGCCGAGTACCTTTCCGATTACAAGAAGGCCAATCCCGAGAAGCCGTACAACTACGACGTCATATCAGATGAGGCTTACCGATTGGACTCATCCGTAGCGATACAGATGATTATCCAAGCTTTAAAATACATTGCATACCCAGAGAACCCGATATATCAAGCACAGCTCTCTCTATCCTATCAGACTGAGATTGGCAAAAAAGACATCAGTCAGTTGGCCGGACAGATAGACAAAGGAGCTGTATCCAGCATAACTGAACTTGAGGCAGCGTTAAACAAAGCCGCCCTTCTTCCGCTCTATGAAATGGTAGAAGATATTTACCGAATCATGCAGCTCGACACCCTCAGTGGTCAGGAGAGTTATATGTACTCATTTCTCGATGGAATCAACGATTTTTTAATTAAAAAATCGTCAGACATACAAGCCTTCTTGGCTTATTGGGACAGTACGCTTTGCGGCAAGACCATCCCGTTCAGTAGCGAAATTAACGGCATCAAAATCATGTCTATCCACAAATCCAAAGGATTGGAGTTCCATACGGTAATCCTGCCGTTCTGCGATTGGACATTGACCTTCGATTCAACTCTTAGTCCGTTACTTTGGTGCTCTACCGACGAGGAACCTTACGCTAAACTTCCGCTTCTGCCCATCAAATACGGCAAGGATATGGAAGAGTCCATCTTCAACAAAGAGTTTAACGAAGAGACGGAACAGTTGATTGTAGACAACCTCAACGTCCTCTACGTGGCTTTGACCCGTGCTGAGAAAAACATGATTATCTTCGGGCAGCGTTACGAGGAGAAGGAAGGCAAGGAGAAAAAAGACGATAACAAAATGTTCCGCAACGTCTCCGACCTAATGCTCGCCATCTTAAAAACAGAGGAGGCATTCAATAACGGTTGGGACGAAGAGAAGGGCATCTATACCTCAGGAAAATTATATACAAAAGAAAAGAAAGAGAAGGGATCATCGGCCAACAAGCTCAACAAAAAACCAGAGGCTTTACACTTCAACTACTATTCATATAAGCAAAAAGCGCTCTTCCGTCAATCCAACCGTTCAAAAGACTTCATCAATAACGAAGAGAACGAGGACGTTAGCAGCCGATACGAATACATCAACCGAGGAAACCTGCTGCACCAGCTTTTCTCGAATATCCGTAGCCTCAACGACATTCCAGCAGCAGCAGACAAGCTTATGTTTGAAGGAGCCATCAAAGATGAAGAGGAGAAACAGAAGCTGATTAAATACGTGAAGGAGGCCATTGAGAAGGCAAAGGTGAGCCAATGGTTTACAGAAGGCATCCGTCTATTCAACGAATGCGAGTTGATTTTCCACGATGAAAACGGCAAATTTCAGGTAAGACGACCCGATAGAGTTATGCAGAACGACGACCTTATGACCATCGTCGACTTCAAATTCGGAAAGAAAAACAAGCGTCACGAAAAACAGATAAACGAATATAAAACCCTCATCTCCCAGATGGGCTATAAGACACAAGGTTACATCTGGTATGTCGAGGATGGGGAGATTGTAGGGGTATAGAAAACGTAAGAAAAGGAGATGATTTATCAAAAAGATATTATCTTTGTTATAGTTAAGTTGTTACTATCGAGTTTTGAATGATCATCATACTTCATCCATTTAGAATGTTGGAAACAAAATGAAAAATATCAGATTACAAAATTTCAGATGTTATACAGACCAATCCTTTTCCTTCAAAAAAGGAATAAACCTTCTAATAGGTGATAATGCTAGTGGAAAAACATCTGTACTTAAAGCTTGTAAATACATTTTAAGTGCATTCTTTTCTGGATTTAGCGATGAAAACACTAAATGGATGAATCCGGACAGCCGTGATTTTCAACAAATAAGCATAAATGGGATCATTGCTCCAGAACAACCAATACACATATCTTTTGATACTGATTTTTCTTTTTCCTCTTTTCAACTAGCACAAAACAACCTACCATTCATTTTAGATCAAGAATTACCGTTTACACTTACCAAGAATAGTAAAAAAAATAGCAGAGCGCTTATTTATGGAATAAAAGATTATAAAGAATTCTCTTATAATCTAAGTAAAGAATATTTTGATCAAAAAGGACAGAAACAAGCACTGCCTTTATTTGCAAGTTTTTCAACAGAAGATATTCATACAAACAGAAAAATTGATGCTGGAAAATTTAAAAACTATGATCAAAAACCATCTTTTGGTTATTACGAATGTTTAGAAGGTAGCGGATTTCTTCCTTATTGGATCAAAAGATTACTCATTTTACAAGAAGGCAAAAAAAATAACGATGAAATCGAGATTGTAAAGAATGCTCTCACGGATACATTAGGAGCTTCTGGATGTAACATCATCCAAGATTTACAAATTCGTCCAATCCAAAAGAAAGTATACTATGTTTATATGGATGGCAGAGAAATAGAATCTGATTTCCTTTCTGACGGGTATAGACGATTAGTTAACATAGTCACAGATATAGCATTTAGATGCGCATTATTAAACAGAGGCATTTTTGGATTAAACGCATGCAAGCAAACAAAAGGCACCGTTTTAATAGATGAAATAGATCTTCATTTACATCCAACACTCCAATCATCTATTTTAAAAAGTCTAAAACAAACTTTTCAAAATTTGCAATTTATAGTTACTACACATGCACCTATGGTAATGACTGGCATTGAAAATAACGATGAAAATACGATACACAAGCTTTCTTTTTCTAAAGAAACAGGTTATAGTGTTTCTTCTGCTGTTACTTTTGGAATGGATGTTTCTACAATTACAGAAACATTACTAAACCAAACACCAAGAGATAAGAATGTAGATGAAGAATTAAAAAAATTATTTTCCTTAATTGACCAAGAAAAAGAAACTGAAGCAAAACAATTACTAAAAAAAATGCAAGAAAAGTTTGGAGATAATTTGCCAGAACTTTCACGAGCTGAAGCTATGTTAAACTGTATTTTTTAAGCAAAATGATTAAAATAAACAAGCAACTAGAACCCCAAGAATGGACAAGATATCGTTGCACAAAAGGGGCCAGATATAAATCCATACCTGAATTACGTAAATCCTTACTTGAAGAACAAGGATACATTTGTGCTTACTGCATGAGAAGGATTCCAGTAAAAGATTCTAACAGCAATGAAGATTCAAGAATCGAACATCTCTTATGCAGAGTACAACATCCAGAAAGCGAACTTTGCTACAATAATATGGTTATATGTTGTCCTGGAGCCATTAATGACAATTTCCATTGTGACAAAAAGAAAGGAGACAATGACATCTCTTTCAATTTATTTGACAATAAATTAATTTCTACTATTTCATATGGATCAAAAAATGGAGAAATAAAATCATCCAATCAACAATACAACAGAGAAATCAAACAAATTCTCAACTTAAACAACAAATTATTATCAAAAAACAGATTAGAAACATTAAATGCTATCATTAACTTTCTCAAAAAAAAGAACGATTGGAATTCTTATAATCTGAACAATCTTATAATAAAATGGAATACTAAAGATAAAGATGGACAATTCAAACCATATTGTGGTATTGTCATTTGGTTTCTTGAGAAGAAACTAAAAACAACACAATAATACATCAAAATACAATCCTTTTATCAAATATGATAGTTTTGTATAATCACGTCTATTGGCAAAATGAGAATAGCCATTAAGTGAGGACATAAAGTTTTTTACTTGTGAATAAATTATAGCTTATTAAATCAAGTTTAATCATTATGCTAATACGACAATTAGTCTTATTATTAGATACCAATTCTATGATATACCAAAATTCTATCAGAATTCTCCGAACAACTCTTTCAAATCATCCATGCTTTTGTAGAGGCAGGTTTTGAATCCAAGATTTTTGGCTGCCTCAACATTCAATTCATCATCGTCGATAAAAAGGCATTCTGAGGCCTTGGAAGAAGTGTCGTTCAAGACATATTCGTAAATTTTTGGATCTGGTTTGTAAAGATGCAATTCGTAAGAGAGATAGCATTTATCGAAGCAATCCTCTATGGCGCAGCCTTTCTCCTTCAAGAAGGTATGATCCTTCAGAAAATCAAAATGAATCTTACTCGTATTGCTCAACATGTAAACATGATATTGACTTCTAAGCTTTTTCAGCAAATCAATCTTTTTAGGATTAACCTCACCTAAATATAAATTCCAAGTACGGTCTATATTTTCGTCTGAGATAAAGCAACCTGCTATTTTCCTAAATTGATCATGAAATTCAGTGACGGATATGGATCCAGTCTCTAAAGCTAAAAACAATCCTGTTTTATGGCTGCGACCTATACGCGTCTCTGCATTAGAAATTCCTTGATTAGAGAACTCTTTTATACAACGTGCCTTTTCAAGGTCGACTAAAACTCCGCCCAGATCAAAGAAAACATTTTTCACACCTTTCAAACTCATATATATCAATTTTAAAAGATTACTAATTTATTTGGAAGCCTCAAACAGAACGAAGTTTCCTTGTTTATTCTCGAATATAGGCATCTGTTTGCCGTTTGTAGCTTTTCTGACTGCCTCACGTATATAACGTTCCAATTCGTCAATTGTGATATTTCCATCGGTATCTTTTGCATTTCCTGACAAACCTTCGATCAAAGCTTTCGTAAAAATACCGTTATCCCACTGTTCAGATTCATTCGACTTCTGGCTCTCCGTGCTCGAATAGAAGCCTATCACACCCGGATCTGCCAACGTAAAGCTTTCTGCAACCGATTTCTGACCATATAGGGCTCCCGAATGACAAGCATCCATAAAAACCAAAATACGACATTTACGGTCTTTTAAACGTTTGATAGCCGTACGTATTGCATCAAAGTTAACCGCAGAAGAAAAGAGATCATTACTTTCAGCATTACAAGACAAGAAGTAAGTCTCACCACCCTCTTTGCTGCCGTGACCAGAAAAGAAGAGCATCACTACATCACCCTGTTCCACATTATTAACCAAAGATGAAAGGCCTTTCTTGATGTTTTTGTCCGTTGCACTCTTATCTGTGATAAGAACCGGTGTCTTTTGCACATACATGGAGGTCTTCCTATTTGTGATGACATTTGTGAAATCAGCTGCATCCTTGGCTGCATGAAGCAACTTCAAATCGGCTTGGTCGTAATTGCTGACGCCCACGGCAAAGACGTGAAGATTGGGTTTTGGACGATTACCGCGATAGTGCAGCAACACAACGGCAGGGTCACTATTCTGACCATTCTTATCCTTTGCAATGAGCTGCACACGGCAATCATCCAATCGTGGCAATGTCAACGTTATCTGGTTGCCCACACGCTTAATGCCTTTTGTTCTAGGGTGCAACTCACCGTTTACGTAGGAGAGGATTTGAGGCGCACTGCCATCGGCCGTCTTTACCTCGTAAGTGAAGGTCATCTCGCTCGTTGTATAATCAGAGCCATCCTTTGGAGTCAAGATCTGGATGGTTGGAGGTTCAGAATACGTTTGAGCTGAGTTAGTCTGACGCTGAGAAGTAGGTTCCACATAGGCTTGAGAAGAGGACGAACCACCTACCCAGTTCACATTTTTAAGCTTTCCATCGTCAAAAGAGGCCAACTGAGAAGGGTCAATCACCGTAGAGTTTTTAGACTGCCATGCAAAACCTGCATTCTTTGCTGCCTGAGCATTTGCGTACGTTGGTTTTACGATAAAAGAAGACAGACGGTTCACACAACCCCATTTTCCCTTATATTTCACAACGGCAAAAAGTCTTCCGCCTCCAAAATTATAATCACGGTCCACATTATCGAGAATCGGACGAACCACCCATAACCCTTTGTAATTGACAAATCCCCATTTGCGATTGGATGAATCAAAAGCATCATAAACATTCACACCCAACTTTGCATAATTGGCCACCTCATCGGCTGCCATACGAGCGTCTTCCATGCTAACAAGAACTGGTTTTGTAACAAAAACGCCCTTTTTATCGACACATCCCCAGCAACCTGCATGCTTTACAACCGAAAGTTTCTTGCCTTTAAAGAAGTTATAATCAGGATCCACATCTTCATAAATGGGATTCATCAACATCGTACCTTCATAATCTGAAAAACCATATTTCTAACTCTTGATGTCAAAAGCCTCGTAAATGTTCTCGCCTCGCTGTGCTTTGTTATTCCATTCATTTCCAGCTTTTGCTGCAAGCAACATGTTTCTAAAAACCAACTTAGAGACAAATTTCCCATCCACACCGACACATCCCCACAATTTGCCTTGTCGTACAACGGCAAAATTCTTAATCTTCGTAAACGTGTTGCTTCCATCATATTCATCAAATATAGGGTTCACTACCCAATTCCCTGATTCATCACGGAATCCCCATTTCCCGTTCGTTCCCTTACTCGGCAAGTTCTGAGCCATAGTGGAGAAAACGGAAAACAGAATAAATAATATAGATATTAAACTCCTCATTTTATGTTTGAATTTTCTGAAGAATCAACCTCTACTTCGGTTTCTTCTTTTCGTTTTCGATCTTTAATTTTTATTTTTATCTTATTTATCAGCTTTAAAACACCATTTTTAACCCATTTGTATAGACGGGTCGTTATGATATAATACCATAGATCTGTAGAAAAACCTGCAAGACCTATGCCAAGCATCGTATAAATCATGTTTATATTATAATTCAGTTTCAAGAAGCTCATTGTACCGACAAAAGCTAGCAGCAAAAGAAGGCATATCTGATATACATTCATCACCAAACCGCTTATTTTTTCATACTTCTCAGACACCTGACAGCAAAGCATGCAAAACAAGAAAGTGAAGATCAAGCCAATGACAAAGCCAAATGCGTCGGACATCTGACTAATCAGACGATTTTTCGTGATGGTTGATAAAGCATACGCATGAATGATGGTTCCTGATATTCGGTTAGATGAATCAATCTCAACGGGCACGTTATGATAATCACGTAAATCAACCAAATCACCTATAATTACCACTTTCCCTTTCACGTCTTCAGGATAATAATCATCGTAAATATGAATCTTTTCAAAAATCATCCGTCTGTAATTAATCAATTCATCTTTATTCCCCCTTTTGCTGAAAACCTCGTATTTCTGAGGTTCAGCCATTTGGCTAATTACAGAGACAAAAGAGGGTAAGCAAGTATCGCCGAAACAGATATCTTGTTGTAAGGTACGCACAAAATTATTATCCAAATTCACACAAGCCTCACGACATCCAACCTCTTTCACAAAGTAAGAGGATTCAAAATCAAAACCCTCTGATGTAGGGACAGCCCTTGTTGCCGAAACAATTCGGTCATGACAACGTCGCATCACATTCAAAAGGCTATCATTGTCCTCCTGACCTTGAGCAATGCTATTCCCGAAAATCACATCTAGCGCAATAACCTTTGCCCCATCGTTGTACAAACGCTGCACAGCATGGGCAATCTCCGGACGTGAATAGCAGCCTGAAACATCAAAAAGTACAACATCAGGATTGACATCCACAATATCCTCCGAATTATTTTCAATATAAAAATAAGAATCCGTAAAGCGAAAACTTTTTATGGCCTGACCAACAGGGTCCAAAAACATTGTGCTAAAGCCCAAGGCTCCAACAAGAAAACAAATCAAAACCGTGATGACAAGTACCATAAATCCATGGTAGGCATATCTTTTGGTAAAAAACAACATATACCGTATCCGTTATTAGTTATTTTTCAAAGATACAAAAAAGATAATAGACGTCAACATTGAAGAAAAATCATCTTTTTCATATCAGCCTTAATCGCTATCTTTGTTGAGAATTAGACGTTTCCCGGAGATGAAAATCTACGATACCAAACGATCTAAAATATTTTATTCCGATTAAAAATAGGCATCAATTATGATGAACTGGCAAAAGCTAATCTCGACGAAGAGGTTTGGATTAGAGACCTATCACGACGAGCAAAAACAGGACCGTACGGAGTTTCAAAGAGACTTCGACCGATTGGTTTTCTCATCTCCATTCCGCAGACTGCAGAACAAGACACAGGTGTTTCCGTTACCTGGAAACATTTTCGTACATAACCGTCTGACGCACAGCATTGAAGTCTCTTGTGTAGGAAGGTCATTGGGCAACAACGTCTCCAAGCAATTGATTGCTAAACATGGCGAAAACATCTGCGAGCACATCTCCGAAATCGGTTCCATCGTTTCGGCCGGATGTTTGGCCCACGACATGGGAAATCCGCCTTTCGGTCATTCCGGAGAAACAGCCATTTCATCGTATTTTTCAGAAGGAAACGGGCAACAATTAAAAGAGAAATACGGCATCACCAACAGCCAATGGAACGACATCATTAATTTCGAAGGAAACGCCAATGCATTCCGCTTGTTGACCCATCAGTTCAACGGCCGCAGAAAGGGAGGATTCGTTCTCACCTACTCAACCATCGCTTCCATCGTAAAATATCCGTATCAATCGGATTACATCGGAAAGAAAAAGAAATTCGGATTCTTCCAAAGCGAGAAGGACGACTTCGTCAAAATTGCCGACGACTTAGGCATGATTAAAATCAGCGACTACAAATATGCACGTCATCCGTTGGTTTACCTTGTAGAGGCTGCAGACGACATCTGCTACGAGATAATGGACATTGAAGATGCTCACAAGTTGAAACTCGTCAGCCTTGACGAGACGAAGCATCTTTTCCTTAACTTCTTCCCGGAAGATGTTCAAAAAAGAAAAGTGGAGCACATGGACAAAGTTACCGATGAAAACGAGCAAATTGCCTATTTGCGTTCCATCGTCATCGGTGTTTTAGTTGATGAATGTTCTAAAGTTTTTGTAGAAAATGAAGAGGCCATTCTCTCCGGAACATTCGAAGGTTCACTAGTTGACAACATGCAACCACACATACATGCCGCTTACAAGGAGTGCGAGAAATTATCATACAAACGAATCTACAAATCCAAGGATGTTGTTGACATAGAGATTGCCGGTTACAACATTATCTATACACTCATCGAAAAAGAAATAAATGCCGTTTTCAACGCAGAAAAAGCATATTCAAAACAGCTTTTGGCAAGAATTCCAGAGCAGTATGAGACAAACAGCGAGGATCCATATCGCAGAATTCTTTCCGTTTTGGATTACATCTCCGGAATGACCGACATATATGCGCTCAACCTTTATCAAAAGATAACAGGAATGAGTCTCCCAAATCTATAAAGCATGGAGCAGCACCCTTTAGAGCCGTTTCTTCCGAAGAATGCCAAAATTCTGATGCTCGGAAGTTTCCCTCCCTCACAAAAGAGATGGTCAATGGACTTCTATTATCCGAACTGGCAAAACGACATGTGGCGCATTTTCGGTCTTGTTTTTTTCGATGAAAAGGATTATTTCACTATTCCATCAGAAAAAAAGTTCAACAAAGAGAAAATTGTCAAATTTCTCAATGAAAAGGGCATTGCCTTCAGCGATACGGCAAAATCAGTGACCCGATTAAAAGGCACTGCCTCCGACCAATTTCTTGAAGTGGACGAGACAATGGACATTGGCTTTTTTTTGAGAGAATTACCCCAATGCATCGCGATTATCACCACTGGAGGCAAGGCTGCCGAAACACTGTGCAAACAATATGACGCAGAGGTTCCAGCTGTAGGCGGACATACAGACATCCTTTTTGAAGGAAGAAAAATCTCGATTTACAGGATGCCCTCTTCTTCCAGAACTTACCCTAAACCTATCGATGAAAAGGCTAAAATGTATGCCTCTATAAAAACAATTCTTTCTTGAAAAACATGGATAACATGTGGCAAACAAGAACAAAAGTTCTCTTAGGAGATGAAAAGGTGGAACGTATGAAACATCTGCACGTACTCGTTGTAGGCGTGGGCGGAGTGGGCGCATACGCTGCTGAGATGCTTTGCCGTGCCGGCATCGGCATCATGACGATTTTGGATGCAGACACCGTAAATGAAAGCAACATCAACCGCCAGTTGGTAGCGTTGCATTCGACTATCGGCCAATACAAGACGGAAGTCCTTGCCAAACGACTATTAGATATCAATCCAGACTTAAAAATAACCGTTTTAAACGAGTTTTTGAAAGACGAGCGAATTCCTGAACTTTTGGATTCAACCCATTTTGATTACATCGTTGATGCCATCGACACGCTTAGTCCTAAGGTCTTTTTGATTCAGAATGCTCTCGAGAGAAAGATAAATATCATCTCCTCCATGGGTGCAGGAGCCAAGACAGATCCGACACAGATTAAAATTGCCGATATATCCAAATCATACAACTGCAACTTGGCCAAAGCCGTTCGAAAGAGGCTCAGTAAAATTGGAATAAAGAAAGGATTTCCTGTTGTGTTCAGTTCCGAATTAGCCGATGAAAAGGCAATTATTCCATGTACAAACGAGCAAAATAAAGTCTCTACCGTAGGAACCGTTTCCTACATGCCACCGACTTTCGGAAACTTCATAGCATCGTATATTATCAGGGATTGTTAGTTTTATTTACACAGAGGACCACAAAGAAGGCACAGAGAGCCACAGAGAATAAATACAAAAATCAATCAGTAAAAGTACTGAATCTCGCTCGATTACCAGTAGTTCCTATGTTTGTATTTGTAAAAAAGATAAGGAGAAGATATAAAAAAGGCATCCAATTTTTAAGTTTGTAAAAAGAACATATAACAATAACTTAAAAAAATAGATGCCCATGAAAACA